>NZ_JBEOUR010000017.1:0-50643 GCF_040302605.1 Microbacterium sp. NPDC097977 | reverse complement strand
CGCGAGCCCGGCCCCCGCACCCCACTCCACCCCCACTGCTGAGGAACCCCTGCAATGACCATCGAGCTCGTCGACGTCACCATCACCAGCCCCGGCCGCAACTTCGTGACGCTGAAGATCACGACCTCCGACGGCATCACCGGCCTCGGTGACGCCACGCTGAACGGCCGCGAGCTCGCGGTCGCCGCCTACCTGTCGGAGCACGTCGCGTCGATGCTCGTCGGCCGCGACGAGGACAGGATCGAAGACACCTGGCAGTACCTCTACCGCGGACCGTACTGGCGCCGAGGCCCTGTGACCATGGCGGCGATCGCCGCGGTCGACATGGCGCTGTGGGACATCAAGGCCAAGAAGGCCGGGATGCCGCTGTACCAGCTGCTCGGCGGCGCCAGCCGGGAGGGCGTGCGGGTGTACGCCCACGCCTCGGGCACCGACTATGCGGCGCTCTCCAACGCGATCACCGGCTACAAGGAGCTCGGCTACACCGCGGTGCGCGTGCAGACCGGCGTGCCGGGTCTCGGTCAGATCTACGGCGTCTCGAACGCCGGACCCGGCGTGCGCTACGACTACGAGCCGGCCAAGCGCTCGGGTGCGCGCCCCGCCGAGGAGACCTGGGACACCCGCAACTACCTCAGCCACATGCCCGGGATCTTCGCCCAGATCCGCGAGGAGTTCGGCACCGATCTGCGCATCCTGCACGACGGACATCACCGGATGTCGCCCATCGAGGCCGCGCGCTTCGCGAAGGACATCGAACCCTACGACCTCTTCTGGCTCGAGGACTGCACCCCCGGCGAGGACCAGACCGCGCTGCGTCTGGTGCGCCAGCACTCCACGACACCCCTCGCGATCGGCGAGGTCTTCAACTCGGTGTACGACTACCAGACGCTGATCACCGAGCGACTGATCGACTACGTGCGCTCGGCCGTCACGCACACCGGTGGCATCACCGCCATGAAGAAGCTGCTCGACTTCGCCGCGATCTACGGCATCAAGTCCGGCATCCACGGACCCACCGACATCTCCCCGGTCGGCATGGCCGCCGCGCTGCACCTCGACCTGGCGATCCACAATTTCGGCATCCAGGAGTACATGCCCCACAATGAGAAGACCCTCGAGGTCTTCCGGACCTCGTTCACCTTCGACGAGGGATTCCTGCACCCCGGTGACCTTCCGGGTCTGGGTGTCGAGCTCGACGAAGAGGCCGCAGCCGCTCACGAATACACCAAGGCGTATCTGCCGGTGAACCGACTTCTCGACGGGACCGTACATGACTGGTGACACCCCCCGCATCGCGCTCCCGCCCCGCTCGGTCGACTCCCGTCTGATCGTCGTCGCCCGTGCGAAGCGGGCGGAGGACTACGACGCCGTTCTCGAGGTGCTGGTCGATGCCGGCATCCGCAGTGTCGAGCTGACGCTCACCACGCCCGGCACGTTCGACCACTTCCCCCGCCTGCTCGCGCAGTTCGGCGAGGTGGCAGATCTCGGCATCGGCACCGTCACGTCGTCGGCCGACCTCGGTCGGGCAGTCGACGCTGGTGCCCACTACCTGGTCACTCCGATCACCTCGACCGCGTTCGTGCAGCACGCCACGGATGCGGGTGTGCCCATCGTCCCCGGCGGCCTCACCCCGACCGAGCTGTTCGCGTCGTGGTCAGCCGGTGCATCGGCGGTCAAGATCTTCCCCGCAGGACAGGTCGGTCCGGCATACCTGAAGGACCTTCGCGGCCCGTTCCCCGACCTGGTGGCCGTGCCGTCAGGTGGCGTCGACCTCGACGGCGCCTCCGCGTGGCTCGCGGCCGGTGCGGTCGCGGTGAGCGTCGGCGGGCCCCTGCTCGGCGACGCCTTCTCGGGCGGCGACCTCGCCGCGCTGCGCGACCGGGCTCAGGCCTTCGTCGAGGTGTGCGCTCGATGACCTCGCCCTCCGTGGTCACCCTGGGCGAGACCATGGCGCTCATGCGCACGACCGAGATCGGTTCGCTGCGGCATGCTCACGCGATGGCGCTCGGCATCGGAGGCGCGGAGAGCAACGTGGCGATCGGTCTCGCCCGCCTGGGTGTCGCCGTGTCGTGGCTCGGACGGGTGGGCGACGACTCCCTCGGCGAGCGCGTCGCGCGGGACATCAGGGCCGAGGGCGTCGACGCGCGCGTCATCGCCGATGCCGGAGCCCCGACCGGGCTGATGGTGAAGGAGCGACCGTCTGCATCGTCGACCGCCGTGCAGTACTACCGAGCGGGGTCGGCCGGATCCCGACTGCACCCCGACGACCTGCCCGACGGGTGGATCGCCGCCGCCTCGCTGCTGCACCTCACCGGCATCACCGCACTGTTGTCCGAGACGGCGCGTGCAGCGCTGCACTCAGCCATCGATCATGCGCGGGATGCGGGGGCCACCGTCACGTTCGACATCAACTACCGTTCTGCGCTGGCATCGGCCGAGACGGCCGGTCCGGTGCTGCGTGAGCTCGCCGAGCGCGCCGACATCGTGTTCGGAGGCGCCGAGGAGTTCGCGATCCTCTACCCGGGGCTGTCGGCCGACGAGGCCGCAGCGCGGCTCCGTTCCGCGGGATGCGCGACGGTCGTGCTCAAGCGCGGCCCGGAGGGCGCGTCGGTCCTCACCGACGGCTCGGTGGTCGATGCCCCCGGTTTCTCGATCGATCCGATCGACACGGTCGGTGCAGGAGATGCCTTCGTCGCGGGCTACCTGAGCGGTCTGCTCGACGGCCTCGACGTCGAGCGCACTCTGCAGCGCGCGAACGCCTGCGGCGCGATGGCCTGCCTCGTGCCCGGCGACTGGGAGGCCGCGCCGTCGCTGCGCGACCTCGAGCGCTTCCTCGACGGCGACGCCGACCCGGTGCGACGCTGAACGTCGCGCCCGCGGCGGCATCCGGAACTCGGGTCTCCGAATCCCCCCGCACCCCGCTGTTCGCTCACGCCGCACTGAACTCCCGACCGGTCGCGCTGGTCTATCGGATCATCGCTCTCGCGGTCATCGTCACCGGCGTGGTCCGGCATTCCGACGTGCTGACCGGAGCCCCGAACGGGACGACGCTGCTGTTCTACACGATGGTCAGCAACCTGCTCTGCCTCGCCTGGGTGGCTCTGCTCGTCGTGCGCACGGCCCGCGATCTGCGTGAGGCGGGGGCATCCGGCACCTCGACGCCGAGTCCGCGAGCAAGCGGAGCGGTGATGATGGCGATCACCGTCACGATGCTCATCTACCTGGTCGTCCTGGTGCCGGCGAGATTCGCCGACGGCGACTCCGACATCTTCTCGCTGACCGACAACCTCATCCACATCATCACGCCGCTGCTGGTGATCGTGGACTGGCTGATCTTCGTCCCCAAGGGCGCGTTCCGGTGGGTCGATCCGCTGCTGTGGACGCTCATCCCCTACGCCTACCTCGTCTGGGCCTTCGTCTACGGAGCTCTCGGCGGGGAGTTCACACCCGGCCAGAAGTACCCCTACCCGTTCATGGACGTCGACGTCCTCGGAGTCGGCGGCGTCGCCCAGTGGATCGTGGCGCTGACCCTGGCGCTCATCGTCGTCGGCCTGGTGTTCGTGGTGATCGATCGCACCCTCGCCGCCCTCGCACGGCGCATTCCCCGCCGCTGACTCAGTTGATGATCTCGCCGCGCTCATCGTCGCGGATGGCGGCGAGCCGCTCCCGCCACGCGGCGAGAGCCTCCGGCGTCAGGCGAGTCCAGTCGTGCACCTCGCGGATCACTCGCAGCGATGCCGTGCTGCGGTATGACCGGGTCGGGTTGCCCGGGAACTTCTTGTCGGTCACGTTCGGATCGTTCTCGAACTCCCCGGTCACCTCGACCTCGTAGACACGCGGCTCGCGGTCGCCGGGCGCGAGCTCCGCAGCAAGGCCGGCACCGTCGGCCACGGCCGTGAAGTAGATGTGGTTCATCACGATCTCAGGGCGATAGTTCGAGCGGAACCCTGCCGTGAGCAGGTCACCCGGTCGCAGGTCGGCCTTGGTGCCGTGGAAGAAGGGGCCGTCGTCCCGTACGTCACTCACCGCAGAAGCCTACGACTGCTCCGCGCGCTGCGGAAGGCCGCCTCGCGCGGGGCGCGCGCGTAGGGAGGAGAACTGCGTGTGGGGAGGAGGGGATGTCGCCTCCGCTCCTCCCGACGCGCAGTTCTCCTCCCGACGCGCGGTTCTCTCCGCCGTCAGTCCTCCGAGCGACGGGTACCGACGCCGGGTTCGTCATTGTGCACCGACTCGTCAGCCACGGATGACTCCGACGACGGATCGACGCGTACCGCGCCGGACCCGCCCGAGTCCGCGCCTGCTCCTCCGGCGGGGGTATCCGTCACCTGTCCGGGGTCGTCGCCGTCGCGCTCCTCGATGAGCGCGGCGATGCCCTCCTCCGAGGGCGCGGCTCCCCCGGCAGGGGCCGTGCCTTCGTGGCCGTCGCTCACTCGGTGCCGTCCCGCAGGTCGGTCGGGGCGTCCCCGCTGTGCGGAGCCCCCTCGTCCTCGGGCGCGAGATCGCCCTGACCGTTCTCTCCGATCTCCGCGTCGAGGGGATCGTCTTCCTGAGTCTGGGGCTGCGCGGTGTCCGTCGGGAACGTGCCGTCGCGGAAGTCGTCGACGGGGGGAATCCCGGGCATCTCCGGCGGGAAGCTGTTGGCGAAAGCATCGATGTTCGACATGGTGGCCCTCCTCGTGTGGTCGGATCTCCATGATCGGGGAGAGACCGCGGCGAGCGCAGGGCGGTTGACAGGCGCGGTCAGGACGAGGAGGATTCCTGCCCTTGACGCGCCGGATCGGAGGAGCCCAGGCCGAACGCCCGGAGCACCTCGTCGACCTGCGCGTCGATCTCAGGGAGGGAAGGGGTGACGGCCAGGCCCAGCAGTCGACGTCGATGCGGCTCACCGAGAAGAGCGGTGAAGAGCAGCGCGGGCGAGACCGGCGCGTCTGCGGGGAGGTGCGCGGCGAGGAACCCCTGGGCCCGCGCCGGCCCTTCCTCGTAGAACTCGCGGGCGAGAAGCGGATGCAGGGCGGCGGCACCGGTGATCGCACGGTGCACCCCGACCGCCTCGTCCCCGAGCAGATGACGAAGGATGCCGCGGGCTGCCGATCGCAGGTCGGCCGCCCCGTCTCCGGCATCTCCGAGGTAGGCGTGCTGTCGGCGGACCGCCGCGCGCACGAGCCCTGCCCGGTCGCCGAACACCGTGTACAGCGTGCGCTTGGCGACGTGGGCCTCGGCGGAGACGCGGTCGAGGGTCAACGCCTCGAGCCCCTCCCCGGTCAACACGGCGACGACGACGTCGACCACGCGCTCATCCCTGGCACCTGCCTCTGCCGCGGAGGGCCGCCCGCGCTTTCCCGTCATGGGCATACTCTACCATTAATGCTACGGAACCGTTTCATTAAGGAGTTGTCATGTCCGATCTGATCCACCACATCGCCATCCAGGACGACTGGGAGATGAGCCGAGGGTTCGGCGAATACGTCGTGTCGACCCGGGGCGTGCATCTCGACGACGCGGGGTTCATCCACGCCACCACCGCAGATCGGCTCGACGAGGTGATCGCCGCCCGCTTCAGCGACCTCGCACTCCCGCTCCTCGACATCGCGATCCGCCCCGAGGGGCTGGCCGCCGAGGGGATCGCCGTCGAGTGGGTCGATGGATTCCCGCGCATCCTCGGCGCAGTGCCCATGACGGCAGAGGTCGTGGCCTCCGAGACTCCTCTCTCGCGCTGACCCGCCTGCCGGCACTGCGGGAGTCGCACCGGTCGTCTATCGTGTGCGCATGAACCGTTCTCCTCTCCGCCCGTCGAAGTGCGGCGTTCTCGCTCTCGGCACGATCACGCTTCTCGCGGGCTGCATGAACGCCCCGACCGTCGACGTGCTCGCCAGCGGCGAGTCGGCGCCCCTGCCCGCCTCCGTCGGCGCCGACCAGCGCGACAGTGTGGTCCCGGATACGGCGCGCCTGCTCGGCGAGGACTCCGAAGGGCACACCTATTACGTGGTCGAGGCGCGCGAGCAGACGGGTCTCGGCAGCATCTGCCTGGTGATCGACGGCGTCGACCACGGACCGATGATGGGATGCGGGGCGATGCCGATCGAGGTCGGCACCGACGGCGTCCGAGCTCGGCTCAGCGTCGAGGTCAGCCCCGAGCGGAGCGGCGAGAAGATCGGCGAGTACCTCCGGGTCTTCCTCTGACACACGCGACCCCCGGGATCCGGCGGTCCGCGCCCTGCCGCCGCACACCGTGAGAGCATCGATCCGACACCACGAATTCGAGGGAGATCTCAGATGCTCGACACGGCAGACAGCGTGAGGCTCGGCAGCTCCGGGCTGCGGATCTCGAACGTGGTCCTCGGATGCATGAGCTTCGGCGCACCGGACCGGGGCGCGCACGGGTGGTCGCTCGACGAGGAGACCAGCAGGCCGCTGATCCGGCAGGCACTGGAGGCCGGGATCACGACGTTCGACACGGCCGACGTGTATTCCGACGGCACCAGCGAGGAGTTCGTCGGACGGGCGCTGCGCGATTTCGCGCGCCGCGAGGAGGTCGTCGTCGCCACCAAGGTGCACGGCCGCATGGGACCGGGTGCCAACCAGGCCGGACTCAGCAGAGCGCACATCCTGTCGGGCATCGATGCGAGCTTGAAGCGGCTCGGCACGGACCACGTCGACCTCTACCAGATCCATCGCTGGGATCCCCAGACGCCGATCGAAGAGACGATGGAGGCGCTGAATGACGTCGTCCGCTCGGGCAAGGCCCGGTACATCGGGGCGTCGTCGATGTGGGCGTGGCAGTTCGCGAAGGCCCAGCACACCGCGCAGCAGAACGGCTGGACGCGATTCGTCTCGATGCAGGACCAGTACAACCTGCTGCAGCGCGAGGAGGAGCGGGAGATGCACCCGTTCTGCCTCGACGCCGGGGTCGGTGTGCTGCCATGGTCGCCCCTGGCGCGAGGCAGGCTCACGCGCGACTGGGACGAGAAGACGGCGCGCACGGCGACGGACGCCTTCGGTGCGACGCTCTACCGCCGTGAAGAGGAGTCGAACCGAGCCATCGTCGAGGCCGTCGCTCACGTCGCCGAGGAGCGAGGGGTCTCCCGTGCACAGATCGCGCTCGCGTGGGTCGCGCAGCAGTCCGCGGTGACCGCGCCGATCGTCGGTGCGACGAAGGCGTCGCACATCGACGACGCCGTCGCCTCCGCCGGCATCCGGCTCGAAGACTCCGAACTGAAGCAGTTGCAGGCCGCGTACACGCCACGGGAACCCGAAGGGTTCTGAGGCGCGGCCAGACCGCCTACTCGATCTGGCCGATGGGCTCGCGCTTCTCTGCCTGGAACTGGTCTTCTGCGCGGCCTCGGGCCCAGTACGCCGAGATCGACAGCCGCTCTCGCGGCACGTCGTGCTGCTTCAGCAGCGCCCTGACCTGCTTGATCGTGCCGCGCTCACCGTGCGCGAAGACACCCGGGTGCCCGTCGGCCCAGGGCAGGTCGGCGAGCACCGTGAGCAGCTCGTCGTCCGTCTCGGTCCACCGCAGAGTCACACCGGACGGGACGTCGGGAAGGATGCGGTCCGCGGGATCCGCCACCGTCAGGACGACGTGCCCGCCCGCATCCGCCGGCATCGCCTCGATCGCCGACGAGATCGCCGGAAGTGCCGTGTGGTCGCCGACGAGCAGGTGCCAGGGCGACTCGGGGTCGGGCCGGTAGCCGCCACCGGCGCCACTGACGACGATCGTGTCGCCCGGCTTCGCCTGCCGAGCCCACGGACCCGCGATCCCCTCGTCGCCGTGCACGACGAAGTCGATGACCAGACGTCGCTGCTCGGGGTCGGACGAGCGGATCGTGTACGTGCGGGGCGTGGGCAGCTTCTCCGGACTCTGCGCGCGCAGCTGCGCGAGGTCGTACGGCGGGGTGAGCCCGTGTCGCGGATCGGCGAACAGGATCTTGACGTACTTGTCGGTGTAGACGTTGTCGGTGAAGTCCCCGTACCCGTCGCCACCGGCCGTGATCCTCACCAGCTCGGGACTGACCTGCTCCACCTTCTCGACGGCGAGGACCGCCTGGCTGGGCGTACGTCGGGGCTGTTCCGGCATGGCATCTCCTGGATCATGAAACTAAGGCTCCCCTAAGTCTGCCCTCTCCCCGCGGTGGCGGGGCCATGTTGACGGTGTCGGACACCCCGCGCATACTTCGAGGATGACCACCTCTGCCACTCTGCGCGCCCTCGGCGGCACCGTCGATCGGCCCGCGGCTCTCGCGGCATCGACCGTCGTCCTCGTCGACTTCCAGAACACATACACCCGCGGCGAGATGGAGCTCGAGGGGTGGGATGCCGCGCTCGACGCCGCGGCCGACCTGCTCTCCCGTGCCCGCACGGCAGGCGCCACGGTCATCCATGTGCAGCACGACGGCGGCGCGGGCTCTGCGTACGACATCCGCGACGACATCGGGGCGATCCATGAGCGCGTCGCCCCCATCGACGGCGAGGCCGTCGTCGTCAAGAAGGCGCCGAACTCCTTCGTCGGCACCGAGCTCGGCGACCTCGTCGACGCCGCGGGTCACGAGGATGTCGTGATCGCCGGGTTCATGACCCACATGTGCGTGAACTACACCACCGAGGGCGCGTTCCTACGCGGCAACCGGCCCACGGTCGTCGCCGCGGCGACCGCCACCCGAAGCCTTCCGTCGGTCGCCGGCGACGTGCCCGCCGAGCAGCTGCACCGCGCGGCCCTCGCGGGCATCGCCGATCTCTACGCCACCGTCGTCGCGAGCGTCGACGACCTGGGTCGCTGAGAAGGCGACCTGGGTCGCTGCGAAGACGACGCGAGTTCGAGGCCCTGCGCTATCCCACGCACAGATCGGTGTCGGCGCTGCGACTCACCGCGTCGACGGGCCGCGACGGAGGCGGTGTCGCCCGGGGCTGGGAGGTCAGCTCGGTGTAGTCGGCTCCCAGCAGGATCTGTACGCCATCGACGTCCCCTGTCTGCACCGTGACGGCGAGTCCCAGCTCGGAGGCCAGCGCCTGCGCGGTCTGCTGTGCGTCGGGGGTGTCTGCGGCCGTGATCACCGTGAGGTCTGACGGGTCCGCATTCGCGAGCCCCGACACCGTGTATCCGTAGCCCGTCGCGTCCTCCGACACACGGGATGCGAGGCCTGCGACGCCAGCACCGTTGAGGATCTGCACCGGGGCGGTGCGCACCGTCGTGTCGGGCGCGACCTCGTCGGTGGTGAGCACGAGCGGCGCGTCATCGACGAGCGCGCGGAAGATCACATCGGCATCCGCCGTCGGCACGACGCGATTCGGATCCTCGGGTGCCGGGACCGTGGGCATCGTCACGAAGGTGACGCTGCTCATCGGCACATTCGCCACCCTGGCCGCAAGACCCGCGAGATCGGTCAACCCGCCGAGCCCTGGGTCGACCGTCATCGAAGAGGTCACCGCGTCGAGGAAGGCGTAGAGGCGGTCGGGGCGCACGAGCACGTCGGACTTGGTCGCCTTCTGCACGATCGCCGAGAGGACCATCTGCTGGTGACCGAGGCGGGCGATGTCGCTCTCCTCGGCGAGCGCGTGCCGCGTGCGGGCCAACGCGAGCGCCTGTTCGCCGTTGACCGACTGCGCACCGGCGGGCAGGTCGAGGCGTGCGTGACCATCCTGCAGCGGCTCGGGGAGGCACACGTCGATGCCGCCCATCGCATCGACCATGCCGATGAACCCTTCGAAGTCCATCTGCACGAAGTGATCGATCGTGACGCCGGTGAGCTGCTCGACCGCCGCGACCGAGCACGCCGGTCCGTACTCCAACGCGGAGTTCAGCATCCCGTATCCACCCCCGTACGAGCCACGTCCGGTGTCGTCGCATGCGGGCAGGTCGACGACGGTGTCGCGAGGGAGCTGCACCGCATCGATCCGGGTGCTGTCGTTCGAGACGTGAGCCAGCACCATGGCGTCGCTGCGTTCGCTGCCGTCGTCTTCGCCGAACCCGTCGGACGCGAGCGCCCGGGAGTCGGATCCGAGCAGCAGGATGTTGAGGTCGCCCTCCGCCAGCTGCGGCTCACCCGTCGACGTGTCGGGGTCGGAGCGCAGCGGGGCGGTGGTGATGTTCCCCTGCAGCTGGGCGTAGACGACGGCCCCCACAGCGACCACGGCCACGACGACCAGCGCGCTGATGGCCCCGATCAGACGTCCGCGACGCCGACGCGGTCGAGCTGCCGGAACGGCGGCGGTGTCGGTCGGGAGATCGCCCTGCGAGGGGTCGTTCAGGGGATCGTTCTGGGGGGAAGCAGGCGGTCGCACTGGATCACACCATCACGACCGGGGCCGGATCTCAAAGCGGCCCGCCGCATTCACAGGTCCTGTGCGGGGTTTTCCGAGGCGGGTTCAGCGGCTCCAGCGGCGGTGGCGGTAGCGACCTGCACCCGAAAACCGACGCCTAGACTTGACGGGGTCTGGACATCGACCGTGACGTGTGAGGTGAAATCGTGTCGGAGGGGCTCACGCTCGACCCGCCCACTGACGGCGAGCTCCTCTACCGGCTGTCCCGTGGCGACGAACCGGCTTATCGTTGGCTGCACGAGCGGCACCAGATGCCGGTCTTTCGACTGTCGCTCGTGCTCATGCCCACCAGCCGGGATGCGGAGGAGGTCGCGGCGACCGCCTTCTTCGAACTGTGGCGCAAGCGCGACAAGGTTCGGGTCATCGACGGCTCCGTGCTGCCCTGGTTGCTGGCCACCACATCCGTCATCGCCAAGAACGGCTTGCGGGCCCGGCGGCGATATCACCGTCTACTTCGGCGCGTTCTGCACGACGGCGACGTTGCAGATCACGCGGATGAGGTCGCCCGGGCGATGGATTCCATGAGGATCTCAGAGAGTGTCCGTCAAGAGCTTCTTCGCCTGAACCCGCGCGAAGCAAGCGTCCTCGTCCTCTGCGTCATCCATGAGCTCCCGGTCGCCGAAGCCGCGCTCGTTCTGGGGATCCCCGAAGGCACCGTCACGTCTCGGCTGTCTCGGGTGAGGAATCGGGTGCGCGGGGAGCTCCATGAGTACTCGCCGACGGCAGAGGAGGCGAACGCATGAGTGAGCGGATGCCTCACCACCGGGAAGTGCAGGACCTCCTCGTCGAGCAAATGCGCCGCGATCTGTCGCGCCCGAAGTGGTGGACGACCATCTGGGGCCGTCTGTCCATCGCGGGCGGCGTCCTGGCGATCGCCGGCGCCGGCATTGCCGGCGTCGTGCTGCTCGACGAGCGCCCCGTGACTGAGACGACCATCGTTCATTGCCTCGAAGGCCCGTACCGAAACTCCGACGGGACGCTGTCTGGTGCATCGGCGAGTGTTGCCACCCCGGACGGCGTCGTCGCGATCACGGATGCGGAAGCGATGTGCATCCAGATGTGGGAGGGCGGTGCCTTCGAAGACAACGACCCGCTGTCGGCGACCCCGGTACCTGGAGTCGCGCCCGAAGAGTTCACGACGTGCGTCACCGACGAGGGCGAGGCCGCGGTCGTGCCGGGGGTCATCGAATGCTCGGTGCTCCGACTGCATCCGTTCCAGAGCTAGCCGCAGCGGTCGCGTCGTCATCACGGGACGCTGACGCCCAGCGGCGCCCGGCAAAGCGCGCTGCG
Source organism: Microbacterium sp. NPDC097977 (assembly GCF_040302605.1). Classification (NCBI taxonomy): domain Bacteria; kingdom Bacillati; phylum Actinomycetota; class Actinomycetes; order Micrococcales; family Microbacteriaceae; genus Microbacterium; species Microbacterium sp. NPDC097977. The sequence goes on along the minus strand of NZ_JBEOUR010000017.1, from coordinate 39,036 downwards.
GAAGACAGAGGCCATGCCGCCGGCCTCGAATTTTGTCTGCAAGGAAGTCCCGGTTCGCGCAAAGGGGTGGAGGTCGAGAACCGAGCGTCCCGTCAAGACTGAGGTGATCACCTCACCCGACACACGAATCGAAGTGCCATGAAGTCAACGCTCGTTGTCACATTCGCTGCGGCCATGATCCTTGCGGGGATCACGACGCAAGCACCAGCGACAGCCGCTGAGCAACGGATGCATCCAGACGTGGCGTACGCTCTCAGCGCCGTACCAGGAGGATCCGTCATCGACAGCCATACGGTGGTCTGGCCGGACCTGAATATGACGTTGTCCGTTGTCGTGCCGTTCAGTCGAGCCGCCGTCGGAAGCTGCGCAAGCGGTCAGTTCTGCGCGTATTCGGGTGCAAACTTGAGCGGCTCCAAACTCACTTGGAGCGGTTGCACTGAAGTGAGTACAGCTGCGCTGAGCAAAGTCGGCTCGATCGCGAATGCCCGGTCGTCCGGCATCGTTCGCGCACACAGCGCGGCCGGAGTGACACTGGCCTCTGCCTCTGCAGGCAAGTCCGCGAAAGTAGTGGGAGCTGCTACGACACTGCGATGCACCTCGTGAGGTTGGTCGGGCTACCCTGGGTGCGGACCAGTCGGTGAGGTGAGCAGAGACCATGCTTCAAGTGGGTTTCTCACTCGGGCTACCGCTAGCTCGGATGACGCCTTACAGTTCCGCAGAAGTCTCCAGGGCCGGGCGGTCGCGCAATGCGAGAGAAGCATTGGGAGCGGGAAATATCGATCCCGCTCATAAAGACGCTGTCTTTCGGCGGCTCTTCGACGGGTACTTGCATCGGGTTCGTCGGCATCTGAGCTGCTTCATCGAGAACGAGGATGAAGTCGACGAACTCACGGCGGAAGTCTTCGTGATCGCGTGGCGGAAGCTGGACCCCACCCAGCCGATGACGTTGGCATGGTTCCTACGAACCGCGAACAACAAACTGCGTGACCGCACGCGCCGGTCGCGCTCTCGTGATCGTGCCTTGGACGCTCTTGTTCGAGGGTTGGAGAACCCCACCGAACCTTTGGACCCGATGGAGGTTCTCGCCCTCCGCGCCGCCGTTCGCTCGTTGAACGCACGAGAGCGGCAGGTGGTCGTTCTCACATACTGGGATGACCTCAGTGCCGGCGAGGTCGCTCAGGTACTCCGCACCACACAGAACGCGGTGTGGACGACACTCACGCGAGCACGAACAAAGCTCCGGGCGCAACTGGACGGGGGTGCGGAGTCATGAACCCCTCCGACGCCGACCTTGATCGGCTGTTCCGGGCAGCGAATCCGGACCCGAAGCGAGGCGATGTCCGCCTGACCGCCACCGAGATCTCGCTCCGCGAGAGCATCATCCGCGGTGAGACCCAGAAGAGACACTCTCGTCGCCCGCGCCGGGGGCTTTTCTGGGCGGGCCTCACCACAGCGACCGCCGCAGTGGTCGTCATCGCTCTTGTCGCGGTGGGTGTCCTCAATCCTGCACAGCAGGCTGTGGCGCTCACCCCTCCGCCACTTTCCTATGCCGCAGCCTCTCCTCTGGACGAGGTCATGGGCGAGGCCGAGACCGCATTGCGCACGCCCCCCGACACCGCCCAGGTGCCCGGTGTGCACTCAGTCGTCTGGGGGTGGAGCGTTCAGATGGACACCGATGAGGTCGAGATCGTACCGCAGGACGTCACCTTCACCTGGGCGCCCGGCCAAGGATCCAGGACCACGATCGTCGCGGGCGAGTCCTATTGGTCTGAGAATGAACGGCCCGACGGAGTCGGTCCGAGTCCGTACTCGCCCGGCGATCTCATCGACGAGGTCGTCACCCCGGCAGAGGAGTTCACGCTCCCTGCAGATGCGTTGAATCTGACCGGAAGCTCACCGGCAGACCTCGAGAAGGCGTTGGTGGTGTTCGGTGCAACGCCGGATGCATCTTCCGGTGAACTCTTCGCCGCGGTGACCGGCCTGCTCGACTATTGGACTCTGAGTGACGAGCAGCATGCGACGATCCTGAAGCTTCTCGACGACGCCGGAGGTCTCACGGTCAGAGGGGAGACGACGGATCGCCTCGGCCGCGACGTCATCGGTGTCCAGGTTTCTCAGGTGATTCCCGAGCGTCGAGAGACGTTCTTTATCTCGGAAGACACTGGGCGCATCGTGGGGATGGAGAGCGAGATTATAAAGCCGCTCGACGGCCTACCCCTGGGGGTCATCACGTACGCGATGTGGGATGCGGGTCGGTAGGGCGTGCTTTCGTCACAGGAAGTTGAGGCCAAGCTCAGCGTGTGGTTCCCACCCAGCCGTTCAGCCCCGTCCCGTGTGCGCGTCAGCACCCGATTCCGCAGTGGTGGGTTGCTCGGAGTCCCGCGCCACCACGGGATGATGTCGAGCCAGAGCGATGACTCCCCATATCGCAAGTGATCCGGCGCCAACGAAGATGACGAGCGTCCACAGCGGAACGCCCGACAGTTCGCCAAGGACTGCCATAGCCAGCACGACAGCGACAAGCGGGTCGACGACAGTCAGCCCGGCCACAACGAGGTCCGGTGGGCCCGAACTGTACGCCGACTGGACGAAGTAACCCCCCAGAGCTGCCGCCACAACGAGGGAACCTCCGCACAGTGCCAGAAACTCGTCGACCCGCCCTTCCTGGAGACGATCGATGAGCACTTTGGCCAGAGTTGCAACGAACCCGTACAGAATCCCTGCGGCCGAGACGTAGAAGAGCGCCGCCAATCGGCGACGAAGGAGAATCCACACGGAAAGAAGAATGATGGTGACCGCGAGCAGTATCGCGAGAATGAGGAGAACATCCTCGTTCGTGACGGCGCGCTTGGTTGCATGCTGAGCGGCGAGAGCGACAAAGACGGCAATTCCGCCGACGCACGCAGCGATGGCGATCCAGGACCGCTTCGTCGGCTGGATACCGGATGCGCGTGCGTTCAACATCGTTGTCAACAGAAGCGCTACGACTCCCAGCGGTTGGACGACCATCAACGGAGCTACGGAGATGGCTCCCAGCTGGCAGATCACGGCCAACCCCAATAGCAGCGTCCCCGCCAACCAGGACGGACGGGTCGCCAATGCGAGGAGATGACTCAAGTTGAGGCCCGAAGAGGCGCGTCCGCCGACATTGCGCTTGACCTTCTCCACGCCGCTGTGTTGATACTGCGCTCCGAGGGACATGCAGAAGGCTCCAGCAAGAGCCAGCGGGATTCCGAGCAGAAGAGTAAGGTCTTGGAACACGCTGGTGAGCGATTGCTCGGTCACGCTGGTCATGATCGATGCAGTCACCCCTCCACGCTACGGGGTCGCCGAAGTAACGTCATCGAAAGGCACGAGCGGCGTCGCCCCGGTCGCGCCGACATTCGGGCACGACCTCCGTCACTCCTGAGTCAGACGTGGTGTCGACGGGCTCGGCGCCGCGACGTCACGGCGAGGATGATGGCCACGACGAGGCACAGAGCGCTTCCCGCACCGAGCGCGATGTCCTGGGTTCGAAGCGTCCCGATACCGGCGGAGGCGTCGACCTCATATCCGTACGCAATCACACCGAAAACCCAGGCGATCAACAAGACTATGCCGGCCGCGAGCAGTCCCCAGATCACGAATCGATTGTTTCTCTTCATGTGAATCACCAGTTACATAGCTGGGGGTTGATACCGCACCAGTATTGCGGGTCGAGCTCGACGTGACGCTGACGGCATCGTGCGCCCTGTGGACACCGTCACGGATGTGCGTGAAGCACTGTCGGCTGACTCGACGTGACACGAGGGTCGGTGGACGGCTTGTTTCCGATGACGAAGCGCTATCCAAGAAGGCGCGGACATGTCGGATGCGACAGGAAGAGCCGGTCAGAAATAACTTCTGACCGGCTCTTCCATGTACGAACAGATGGCCCTGAATAAACGAACAGGACCTGCTGTGGCCGTGTTCGTTTATTCCTCGATGCCTTGAGGCTCAAGGGATCCGAGAGAGTAATTCTCAAGGCAGTTCCACGCTAAGCCTTGGAAATTTCCGCGGCCACCGCGTTTCTCCAGATCAGAGCTGCTTTCATCGTGCGCCGAAACGGAGCCTCATCAGTCCACTTCAGATCTAGAATCGCAGGCTCAGCCGACGTATCCGCCACGTAGACCGGAGCGCGGGCGGGGACGGGACCAGTGGCTCTGGGCTCGGATCAGTCGAGGTACTGCATCGCGCTCACCTGCTGCGCCTCAGCGCCTCGGCGCCGCGTGGACAGGTGACGTCGCTTCCGGAAGTCAGGTACCTGGTCGTTCTGGAGACGCCACATCTTGGCGTATGCGCCCTGAAGCTCAATGAGTTCATCGTGGGTTCCCGATTCGACAATGCGGCCCGAGTCCAACACGAAGATGGCGTCGCAACCTGACACGGTCGCGAGTCGGTGCGCGATGAAGACTGCTGTCGAATCACCGACATGGTCGTAGATTGCCTGCATGACTTCGACCTCGCTTGTGGGATCGAGATCGCTGGTGACCTCGTCGAACACATACAGGTCGACGCGCTTCATCAGCACTCGAGCGAGCGCGATACGGCGGCGTTCACCGCCAGACAACCCCATGCCGCCTTCGTCCAGAACTGTCGCAGCGCTCTGAGGTAGGCGGGCGACGACGTCCGCCATCCCGCACTTTCGGAGGGCCGAGTATGCCTCGGCGTCGCTCGCGTCGGGATTGGACATCTTGACGTTCTCCAGCACACTCCGCGCGTAAAGCTGCACGTTCTGAGGGCAGTATCCAACCGCTCGCCGAATATCCTTCGGATCGAGATCACCGACGTTCACCGGGCCGAAGCTGATGGTGCCCTGGTCAGGGTCATGCACCTTCAGAAGCATCCGAGCAATCGTGGACTTCCCGCTGCCGCTGGATCCGACGAACGCGACCTTCGACCCGGGCGCGATATGGAAGGAGAGGTCTCGGAGGGTTGGCTCACGCAGCGAGTATCCGAACGACACCTCGTCGAAAGTGATGTCCCCCGTGGACGCGATAGCCCCTCGCAGCTCGTCGGACGAATCTGGCTCCGATTCGTAGTCGAGGATCTCGCCTACCCGTTTCAGCGCAAGGGCCGCCTCCTGCCAGCTGAGCTGCAGCCCGATGAGACGCGTAACTGGATCGACGAAGAAGTTGGCCAGCGCGATGAAGGCCATCAGCGTTCCTATGGTCATATCCTCTTGCAGGATGCGAGATGTGCCCAGGATGAGAAGTATCAGGCCCACGAATGCCTGCGCGAGACCCATGATGGATGACTGCGCGTTGTCGAGCATTCCCTCTTTGAACGAGATGCGGAGGCTCCGCACGTACTCGCGCTCGAGCCCTTCCATCTCACGCTTCTCGTTCGCCTCGATCTTGACCCCCTCGACGCCTTTCAGGCCATCGATGATGCGCGAGTTGAGGACGGATGCTTGAGCCATCTGTTTCTGGTTGACGTTCTTGAACGGCACCCGGAATGACAGGATGAGCACGACGGCGACGATCACGAACACGGCGATGACGAAGAAGAGCGTCTGGTCCAGTGAGTACAGGACCACGCCCGCTATCACCGCCATCACGACGTCCATCACGACCGTGAGGGCAGCGCCAGTCAGGACATTCTTGATGGTCATGGCGTCGCCGAACCGAGTGAGGATGTCGCCGACCGGCCTGCTTGCGAAGAACCGGAACGGCAGGCCGTAGATGTGTCGGAAGAATCCCAGGATCAGTGGCAAGTCGATCCGTTGGGATAGGTGGAGCACGATCCACTGCCGCACGAACTGCAGCAGGTTCTGCACAATGAACACGGCTCCGAACAGCAAGAACACCGGCATGAGCAGGCTTTCGAGGCTGTACGGCACGACCTCGTCGAAAAGCACCTTCGTCACCATCGATCCCGCGATGCCGAGGATCGTGAGAATCAGGGAGGCGAGGACCGCCCAGACGAAGAGACTCATCTGCGGCGTGAGCAGCCGGACGAACCGTGCGAGGTTGCTCCGTTGTTCCCCTGCGTTCTGGACAAACTCGGATCCTGGTGCGAGAAGGACGAGGATTCCCGAGAAGTCTTTGAGGAACTCACTCTGACGCGTCCATCGCGCTTTCTCGGCCGCAGGGTCTCCAATCTTCACTCGCTTGCGTCCGACTTTGTGGAGGACCACGAAGTGGTTGACTGAGCCCGGCAAGGTGACATGTGCGATGGCAGGAAGCGTGAAGCTCGACGAGAGCGCTTCCTTTTCAATGCGCACGGCGGATGTTTCGAACCCTAGAGCCTCGGCCCCGTTGACGAGACCCCGGATGGTCGTGCCCTTGATCCCGGTACCCAATGCGTCGCGAAGTTGCGTGATCGACGTCTGGCGGCGGTAGGTGGACGCCACTGATGCGAGACAAGCCGCGGCGCAGTCGGACTGATCCAGCTGGCGGACGTGTGTTGCTCTAGACAATTCAGTTCCTGTCTGTCCATCCGACGATTGGGGAGGACTACTTCAGCCCGAGGAGGTGGAGGAAGTATTCGAAGTACGTCGTCTTGTTGTAGGTCAACGAGACCTCAACGGCAGTGCCGTTCACGAGTTGATGTTTCCCGTTTGCGTTGCTCGTGATGTACGGGTGCTCGATCTCGACCTGGGCGACGAAGTAGCTCGAGCTTGGCGACGAGTCTCCCGCACCTTCCGCGGCCACCGTGGTGACATCAGAGTCGATGGCGACGACCTTGCCGGTCGCGTTTCCGTAGTCGGTAGCGGGGAGACCTGAGACCGTCACTCGAGCTTCATCGCCAACGTCGACGAACTGACGGTCCGTGACGGATAGGTACGTATCGAGCTTGATGCCATTCTCAGTTGAGGAGATCGTCCCGATGGGGGTTCCAGCCGAGATAACACTCCCGGTGGTGACCCGCGCGTCGAGGTACACCTCTCCGGCCTGGCCGGCCGTCACGGTGTAGGCGGACTTGCCCGTCTCGAGGCTGCCGAGTCGGATGTCCACTTCCTTGATTTGTGTCCGAAGGTCTGTTTCGATTTTCGTGGATTCGGCGAGGGCGGACTTGTCGAGCTCAACCATCTCGAGGCGATTTCCCTTGATGGCGTTGTCGATCTCGACGGCCGTGTATCCCTGGGCCTCGAGGCTTGGTCGGTCTATCCGCAACTGGGACTTCTTGTTCTGCAACGACTCGTACTGATAGCCAAAGTGAGCCTCTGCGGGATCATCCATGTTGAAGTCATTACTACCCGTCGAGACCGCATCGGTGAAGCGGGCTTGCAGGTCTGCCTGCGCGACGAGGGAGTCGCGTTGGCCTTGGAGGGTCTGGGCTTCTACCGCTAGTTCGGTGCTCTCGATGGTCAGCACAGGAACCCCGGCTTCCACGGCTGAGCCGTTGGGAGCTTGGATGTCGGATACTCGCCCAGACACGCTGCTCACAATCGTTGCGTGGTCGGCGCCTTGGATGGCCCCCGCGGCGGTGACGACACTGGGTCGAATCGTGTTCAAGGACCAGAAGAGCGTCACGGTGAGAATCGTCAGCACAAGAGCAACGACGATGAATCCGAAGATCGGAGGCCGCTTCTCGTAGAGCAGACGACTGTCCGTGAGGTTGCCAAGGGGAACAACTCTCACGCGTGGGTCTCCGCTGTCGACGCGAAGACATCCACAGTGACCTCGAGATCCACCTGCTCCACGAAAACGAGGTGGAACTCACCAGTGAGATCAATCTCGTGCTCGTAGGCGTACACGGCGATGGCGCTGTACACGATACCTAGCTCGGAAGCGTCGCCCTCGAATCGAGCAAGAACGCAATGGGCGAGTGCATGAGCGGCAGACGTGACGTACCCGGGAACCTCACGTGGCTCCTCGGCACGTGTCTGTCGCATCACGAAGTTTCTGGTGCCGTCGATGGTGACGGCGGTGTGCTGGATGAGCGGGCCTGCTGGCGCCATCTCCTTACGCCGCATCGCTCTTGTGAGGGCAGATCCAATCGCAGCAACGTCACCGAGATCTGTCATGGGGATCTCGGCGCTGACGGTGACTGCGAGGGACAACTCGCGCGGATACTGCATCGCAATTGGTGTCTTCATGGCGCAGAAGGCCGGCAGCCCCCAAAAGTCACGGGAGCCGCCGGCCGGTCCTTTCGTTAGCTCATCGAGTAGAACTTGTTCTCGAAACCGGTCATCACGATCCCCCCGGCGACGGCACCGGCCAGGCCGATGGAACCCGCGAAGGAGATGACTCCGCCGCGGACCTGCCACTTGATCTGCTGGTAGTACGAGTTACGCAGACCCGCGTAGTACGCCCGCTCACCAGCGACCTGACCGGCCCCGTACAGTGCCGCTCCCGTCGCAATCGCAGCGGTGATGATCCCGACGACGGCGCCGACGGTAATGGCACCCCCATCGATGTCATCGAACTCCTCCTCGAGCAGGTCGAGGTATTCAGCGGGACGCTCAAGCACAGCGGTCATTTCTTCTCCGGTCTCTTCACGGCGATGAGGCTTTCTCTCGCCGCAAATGAAGCTAGCCACAATGCAGGAGTTTGTCCAGCGTTTATAATTTACCCAAATAGTGGGGTTTATGGCGCACAAAAGGCCGCGTGAACAAAGCACGCAGACCGCCGCCTATTACAGCGCGCGAGTACGCTCAGCTACCGGCAGTGACAGCGGCGCTGCGGCGGTCAGCCACGAAGAGCCCGAACGCGACGACCGGAGCGGCGGCAACCGCTGCCGCCCAGGGCAGCCAGTTCAGACCGGCCGCGGAGCCGAAAATCGAGCAGGCAAAGAGTCCCGCAAGGATCACAGCGGTGGCCACCAGCGGCGCCGCGGCTCCACTGGAAGCCGCAAAAGTAGCGGTGGCTTTCGATACAAGAAGTATGCCGACGGCGCAGATCGCTGCCACGAAGGCCATACCAATCGCGGATCCCGTCAACGGAGACCAGACCGCCACTGCGGCAAGGAGACCCAAGGTCAGAAATACCCACGCCGGTGTCGAAGCGGCGGCGGCAGTCGTGCTCGAACCGTCTGCGGGTCGAATTTCGTTGCTCACAGGATCCCCCCGGAAGTGATGTCAGCATGGCTGCCCGAGATCTTCGGCGCAGCCTAATGCAGTATCTGTTGCCTTCTATTTGAAGTCAACCGTCGGGGTTCGGCGGGCGTGTTTGTCCCCCGAAGGGGGGACAACAAATCCATCACTACCCTTCCGCGTCCACCATTTGGGGGACAACCTCGACGGATTGGGCCGAAAACGCCCGTCGGCATGTTTATGCGCCGGGCCTCAGAACCCCTTGCCTGTATGTATTTGTCCATAATCCTGTACTTAGGCTCATTCAAACGCTTGCCCATCGCAAGCAGTGGCACGTCTGTGACCTATGAGCTCTGATTCGCTCGTCCAGGGGATGCGTTGCCGAACCCGTAGCCGCGACCTCACCGCCATCTCTGACCTCCAAACGGGGGACAGAGGAGGTGGACTCCCAGTTCTTGCCTGTGAGCGACGTAGTCCCGAGTGTGAACGTAAGGCGCCTAGCTCTGTGAAAGAGCAGCGAACCGACCGCATGCGACACCGGTCCGTCGGCAATCCGGCGACGAGCAGACCTAAGCTGCGCATCAGATCAGAATAAAGAAGCCGGTCAGAAACTTTCTCTGACCGGCTCTTCCTGTACGAACACATTGCCCTGAATCAACGAACAGGACCCGCTGTGCGCGAGGGGGGACTTGAACCCCCACGTCCATAAGGACACTGGCACCTGAAGCCAGCGCGTCTACCATTCCGCCACTCGCGCGAGTCTGTCGGGCTCCGAAGAACTCAACTTCCCAAAGATATCACGCGATCCGCCCTGCGATGAAACCGGGGCCGCGACCGTCGGCAGGACCCGGACACGGATGCAGGACGAGACGGCCGTTCTGGTCCTGCAGACGTGCCGAGGTCCGGCATCCGGCACCGATCGACGACCTCGAGACACCGCCACGGGATGCCTACACACTCCCCCTCTCCCCCGGATTCTCGGCGTTCTCCCGCCTCGCGAGGGCGTTCACCCAGGCCACCTGGCTACGATGTCCCTACCGGTCGGTATGCCAGAGGAGCCCAGTGGGACTACTTGACAGCTTTGAGAAGGGTCTCGAGCGCGCTGTGAACAGCGCGTTCGCGAAGACCTTCCGCAGCGGCATCCAGCCTGTGGAGATCGCTTCGGCCCTGCGGCGTGAAGCCGACACCAAGGCGGCCGTGGTGAGCCGTGACCGCATCATCGCGCCCAACAGCTTCGTCGTGCGCCTGAGCACCGACGACGCCGAGCGCATGCGGACGCTGGGCGCAGCGCTCACCGACGAGCTGCACGCTCTTCTCTCGAAGCACGCGAAGTCCCAGGGCTACAGCTTCTCGGGGCCGCTCTCGATCGACCTCGAGGCAGACGACAAGGTCGCCACCGGCACCGTCAACGTCAGCTCGGGGACCGTCGAGGGCCGCGTCAACTGGCAGGCGGTGATCGACGTCGACGGTCGGCGCCACCCCCTCACCCGCGCTCGCACGGTCATCGGACGCGGCTCGGATGCTGACATCACGATCGGGGATGCCGGATCCAGCCGCAAGCACATCGAGGTCCTCTGGGACGGCGAGCGCGCCATGATGCGCGACCTCGGCTCGACCAACGGCACCAAGGTGAACGGTCAGAAGGTGCGCGAGGCCGCACTCCCCACCGACACCACCATGACCATCGGACGCACCGACCTGGTGTTCCGCATCGTTCCCGTCGCCACCCCGTCACGCCCTCCTCGGCCGCGTGACGACGACGCGACCCGTGCGTTCGGAGCCCTCTCGTGAGCACGCCCAGTGAACTCGTCCTCCTGCTGCTGCGCATCGGCTTCCTGCTGCTGCTGTGGTTCTTCGTCTTCGGCGTCATCTACTCGCTGCGTGCCGATCTGTTCGGCATGAAGGTGCGCAAGCTCCCGGCCGAGGCCACCGCGGGCGCGCCCGCTCCGGCACCGGCCGCGGCACCCGTCGCATCGCGCCCCGCATCGGCCAAGGCCAGCACCGGTCCCGCGACCATCGCGACCGCCAAGCGGCTCGTGATCACCTCAGGACCCAAGGCCGGTCTGGAGCTGCCGCTGGGCACCGACACCCTGACCATCGGACGCTCGAGCGAGTCGGCGCTGGTGATCCGCGACGACTACACCTCCAGCCATCACGCGCGCCTGATGCTGCGCGGCGACAGCTGGGCGATCCAGGACCTCGACTCGACGAACGGCACCTTCGTCGCCGGTCAGCGCGTCACCGGCGGTCCGGTCGGTCTCTCGCTCGGCACCCCGATCAAGGTGGGCGCCACGACCTTCGAGCTGCGAGCCTGAACCGGGCATGGTCTTCGAAGGCTCGAGCGCCGCGATCTCCCATACCGGGAAGGTCCGCTCCAACAACCAGGATTCCGGGTACTCCGGCGCGAACCTCTTCGTCGTGGCCGACGGCATGGGCGGCCACGCGGGCGGGGACGTCGCCTCGAGCATCGCGATCCACCGGCTGGAGCCGCTCGATCAGCCCTACGCGTCGGTCGAAGACGCGCAGGCCTCACTGCAGGCCGCCGCCACGACGGCTGCGGGCGACCTGATCCGCGCCGCGAAGGATCGCCCCGAGCTCGCAGGTCTCGGCACCACGCTCAGCGCCATCATCATGGTCGACGACTACGCGGTCATCGGCCACATCGGCGACTCGCGCATCTACCTGTACCGCGACGACGCAGTGACCCAGATCACGGCGGACCACACCTTCGTGCAGCGGTTGGTGGACTCGGGACGCATCACCCCCGAGGAAGCCCGCTACCACCCTCGGCGCTCGGTGCTCATGCGCGTGCTGAGCGACATGGACGCGGATCCCGAGCTCGACATGTTCGTCATGCACACCCAGCCGGGCGACCGCTGGCTGCTCTGCTCCGACGGTCTCTCCGGAGTCGTCGACGAGGACCACATCCTCAAGGCGATGCGCATGGGCATGGCTCCCGGGCGCACCTCCGACAACCTGCTCAAGCAGGCGCTCGACGGCGGCGCTCCCGACAACGTCACGATCGTGCTCGTCGAGGTCGGCGGGCAGCACGCCATGCACTCGGGCACGCCCACGATCGTCGGGTCCGCGTCGAACCCCTCGAACGTCACGGTCCCGCCGGTGCGCGCCCCGCGCGGCAACTGGCTGCACCCTGTGCGCCAGGCCGCCAACGAACCCAGCCACTTCGAGCCGGCACCCGAGTACCTCGAGGAGCTCATCGAAGAGGACCGCCGTCGCGCCAAGCGTCGTCGCTGGGGATGGATCGCCGGGATGCTGGTCGTACTCGCGATGCTCGCGTTCGCCGCCTTCGCCGCGTACAGCTGGACGCAGACGCGCTACTTCGTCGGCGCCGATGACGACAGCGTCGTGATCTATCAGGGCGTGCAGCAGAACATCGGGCCGATCACGCTCTCGACTCCGCTGCGCGACACCGACATCCTGCTCGCGAACCTGCCGCCGTACCAGCGCGACTCCGTGGAGCGCACGATCACGGCCCGGTCGTTCTCCGACGCCGAGGCGATCGTCGCACGCCTGCAGGCCGGCGCCGACCGCGTCACCGGCGAGACGCCGCTGCCCACTCCCCTGCCCACGCCGACGGAGGATGCGGGATGACCACCGACGTCACGGCGGACACGAGCGTCATCACGGCGCTCCGGCGCATGCGGATGCCGCAGACGCAGCGCAACCGCGAGTTCTGGCTGCTGCTCTTCGCGGTCGCGATCAGCGGCGCATCGCTCACCCTGGTGCAGCTCGGCGCGCTCGGCCTGATCGACCCGATGATCCTCGCGATCGGCGGGGGCCTTGCCGTGCTCGCCTTCGCGGTGCATTTCGTGCTGCGCGCCGTCGCCTCCGACGCCGACCCGTTCGTGCTGCCGATCGCGACCCTGCTCACCGGCCTCGGCATCGCGATGATCTACCGCATCGACATCGCCAAGTCGCTCACCGGCTGGAACGCCTACTCGACGAAGCAGCTCGCTTGGTCGGCGATCTCGCTCGCCGGCGCGATCGCCTGTGTCATCCTGCTGCGCAACTACCGCGTGCTGTTCCGCTACACCTACATCTTCGGCCTCTCCGGCATCCTGCTGCTGCTGCTGCCGTTCGTGCCCGGCCTGCGCATCCCCGACGCCAACGCCGCCGTGTGGGTGTCGCTCGGCGGCATGTTCGCCTTCCAGCCCGGCGAGCTCGCGAAGATCTGCCTCGCCATCTTCTTCGCCGGCTACCTGGTGCGCACCCGAGAGAGCCTCACATCGGTGGGAACCAAGTTCCTCGGCATCACCTGGCCGCGGATGCGGGAGCTCGGTCCCGTGCTCGTGGTGTGGGCGATCTCGCTCGGCATCATCGTCATCCAGCGCGACCTGGGCACGGGAACCCTGATCTTCGGCATGTTCGTGGCGATGCTCTACGTCGCCACCGGCAAGACCAGCTGGGTGCTCATCGGCCTCGCCCTGGTCGCTGCAGGTGTCGCCGTGGCGACGCAGATCCTCAGCTACGTCCAGGGGCGCTTCATCAACTGGCTGTTCCTGTTCGATCCCGAGAAGGTCGACCCCGACGGCGCCGGGTTCCAGCCCATGCAGGGTCTCTTCGGCCTCGCACACGGCGGGCTGCTCGGCACGGGTTGGGGTCAGGGGCGCCCCGAGGTCACTCCCCTGGCGCACAGCGACTACATCATCACGAGCCTCGGCGAGGAGATCGGCCTCGTCGGGCTGTTCGCGATCCTCTGCCTCTACATGGTGTTCGTCAGCCGCGGCATCCGCATCGGCCTCGCCGGTCAGGACGACTTCGGCAAGCTCCTCGCGACGGGCCTCTCGTTCACGATCGCGCTGCAGGTGTTCATCATGGTCGGCGGCGTGACCCGCGTCATCCCGCTCACCGGTCTCACCACGCCGTTCCTCGCCGCCGGTGGATCCTCCCTCGTCGCCAACTGGCTGATCGTGGCCGTTCTGCTGCGCATCTCCGACGGTGTCCGCAGCCAACCCCGGGCGGTGATCGGCTGACATGACCCAAGCTTTCGTAGGTTCGGTCGCTGAGCGCCCTTCGTCTCGCTTCGCTCGCTCAGGAACCGGGGCGCAGCGACGAGTCCAAGAGCGCTCAGGAACCGGGGCGCAGCGACGAGCCCAAGAGCGCGCAGGAACCGGGGCGCACTCCGCCCAAGGGGGCGTCGCATGACCAAAGAACTCCGCCGTCTCAGCATCGTGATGCTGTTCATGTTCATCTCGCTGTTCGCCGCGACCAGCTGGATCCAGGTCGTCGAGGCCGACACCCTCGCCCAGGACCCCAACAACCGCCGGACTCTGCTCGACAGCTACGAGATCCAGCGCGGATCGATCATCGTCGACGACGTCGCGATCGCCTCGTCGACCCCGGCGGACGACCGCTACCAGTTCCAGCGCGTCTACACCGACGCGGCGATGTGGGAGCCGGTCACCGGGTACTTCAACCCCGCTCTGCAGTCGGCGACCGGCATCGAGCGCGCGATGAACGCCGACCTCTCGGGTACCGGATCCAGCGCGTTCTTCTCGGAGATCGAGCGCATCCTCTCCGGCCAGCCGCAGACCGGCTTCAGCGTCGAGCTCAGCCTCGACACCGCGGCGCAGACCGCCGCATACCAGGCTCTGCAGGGCCTCAACGGCGCTGTGGTCGCGATCGAGCCGAAGACCGGACGCATCCTCGCGATGGCCTCGACCCCGGGGTTCGACACCAATCTGCTGGCGACCCACGATGCGGATGCCGCGAACGCGACCTACGACCAGCTCGTCGCCGATGCGAACAAGCCGCTGTCGAACCGGGCCATCGCCGGCGACCTCAACCCGCCGGGCTCGACCTTCAAGCTCATCGTCGCGGCTGCCGCGTACGAGTCGGGAGACTGGACGCCGGACTCCACACTGCCCAACCCCGCGCGCTTCCAGCTGCCGGGGTCGAACAACACCGTGGCCAACGCCTGGGGTGGCACCTGCGGCGACGGCGACACGGTCACGATCTCCGAGGCGATCAGGCTCAGCTGCAACATCCCGATGGCGGAGCTCGCCGTGCAGCTCGGCGACGACAAGATCCGCGAGATGGCCGAGAAGTTCGGCTTCAACAAGAGCTTCTCCACACCCCTGGAGTCGACGCCGTCGAGCTACCCCCAGGGTCTCGACGACGCGCAGACCGCGCTGTCGGGATTCGGCCAGGGCCAGGTCACGGCGACGCCGCTGCAGATCGCCATGCTGTCGGCGGGGATCGCGAACGACGGCGTGGTCATGAACCCCCGACTCGTCGACACGGTGATCGGCAACGATCTCTCGGTGGTGCGGGCGTTCGATGACACCGAGTTCGGGCGTGCACTCGACGCCACGGTCGCCGATCAGGTGACGGCGTCGATGGTCGCCAGTGTCTCGAACGGCGCTGCCCAGGGTGCAAGAATAGATGGGGTCGATGTCGCCGGGAAGACCGGTACGACCGAGAACGGAAACAAGCCTTACACGTTGTGGTTCACCGGTTTCGCACCGGCGAACGACCCCGAGGTGGCAGTAGCGGTCCTCGTCGAAGACGGCGGCGGACAGGGGCAGTCAGGATCCGGCGACACCATCGCCGCTCCGATTGCGAAGAAGGTCATAGAGGCGGTGCTGGGCAGATGAGACCGACGCAGGGTGTGTCGTTCGGTGGTCGCTACGAGCTGCAGTCGCGTATTGCGATCGGCGGCATGGGCGAGGTGTGGGAGGCGACGGATCACGTCATCGGACGCACCGTGGCCATCAAGATCCTCAAGGACGAGTACATGGGGGACCCCGGGTTCCTCGAGCGGTTCCGCGCGGAGGCGCGGCACGCCGCGCTCGTCAACCACGAGGGGATCGCGAGCGTCTTCGACTACGGCGAGGAGAACGGCAGCGCCTACCTCGTCATGGAGCTCGTGCCCGGCGAGGCACTGTCGACCCTTCTCGAGCGCGACGGTGCGCTGAGCGCCGACAAGACGCTGGACATCGTCGCCCAGACGGCATCCGCTCTGCAGGCAGCGCACGCCGCCGGACTCGTGCACCGTGACATCAAGCCGGGAAACCTGCTGATCACGCCCGACGGCCGCGTCAAGATCACCGACTTCGGAATCGCCCGCATCGCCGACCAGGTGCCGCTGACGGCCACCGGTCAAGTGATGGGAACCGTGCAGTACCTGTCGCCGGAGCAGGCATCGGGACACCCGGCATCGCCGGCGACCGACACCTACTCGCTCGGCATCGTGGCCTACGAGTCCCTCGCGGGCAAGCGTCCGTTCACGGGTGAGTCGCAGGTCGCGATCGCGATGGCGCAGATCAACGAGCAGCCCCCGCCGCTGCCGCCCACCGTGCCGATCCCGGTGCAGAACCTCGTCATGGCGATGATCGCCAAGAAGCCGTCCGATCGCCCGTCGTCGTCGGCCACCGTCGCTCGCGCCGCCCAGGCGCTGCGTCGCGGCGACCTGAACTCCGCGGCCATCGCGGTGCCCGCCATCGCCACGGGCGGTATCGCGTCCGACGACGCGACCCGGCTTCTCACGTCGTCCGGCACCGAGGGAGCGACCCGCATCCTCCCCACCACCGCACAGCTCCCCACCGGAGTCGCCGCGGAGGACGATGCCGGGACGCCGAAGAAGAAGCGCAGTCCGTGGACCTGGCCGCTCGTCGCCCTCATCGCCCTGCTGGTCATCGTGCTCGGCGGAACCGTCTTCGCGCTGACGAATCAGGGTGACGCCGACCCCGCCCCGGTCGAGACGACCGCCACCACTCCGCCGCCCGTGCCCTCGAACACGCCGACGCCGTCGGACACGCCGACGCCGGAGCCCGAGCTGGTCGACGTCGATGCGCTCGGCCTCGAGGGCATGCAGTGCGAGGCCGCGCGCGCCGCGGCGACCAACGCCGGCCTGCAGGCCGAGTGCGTCGAAGGCAACTCCGTGGCGTCGAGCGCCGAACAGGAGGGGACGGTCGAGTCCGTCCAGCCCGGCGGCAACGTGCCCCCGGGCACCGTCCTCACTCTGACCACCTACAAGGCGCAGGTCCAGGTCGGCAAGCCCACGGGAACCCCGACGCTCGCCGGGACGCCCACCGAGGGCGAGCCCGTCACGCTCAACTGGCCGTCGTTCGAGTGCCCCTCCGGCACGCCGGCACGATCCGCCTTCGAGGTGACGCTCACGAACGCCACGTTCTCGGGCGGGAACCCGGGTGAGTCGATCCGCAGCTTCGGACCGAGCATCCTGTCGACCCAGATCATCCCCGGAACCGCGGGACAGAGCATCACCGCGACTTTCCGCGTCTTCTGCGGAAGCGACATGCCGTCCGAGCAGTCGGATGCCATGAAGGGCGTCGTGATCATCCCCGCTGTGACAGAGGGTGGCGACGACAAGGGCTGATCGGACGATCGCACCGTAGTCTGAAAGAATTCATCAGCTGGTATCAGGGGGTCAGTACGTGTCGACAGAGCCACGCGTTCTCGCGGGACGCTACCGCGTCGACGAGCTCATCGGGCACGGCGGGATGGCGAAGGTCTACCGCGGCCAGGACCTGACGCTCGGTCGTGCGGTGGCCATTAAGATCCTCGACCCCGAGCTCGCTCGTGACACGGCGTTCCGCACGCGGTTCCGCCTCGAGGCGCAGTCGGCCTCGCGCATGTCGCACCCGTCCATCGTCCGCGTCTACGACGCCGGCGACCCGTCGACGGCCGACAGCGGAACGGATGAGCCGCCGTACATCGTCATGGAGCTGATCAGCGGCACACTGCTGAAGGACATCATCTCGAAGGGCCCCGTGCCCGTCGACGACGCGGTGCGCTACGTCGACGGCATCCTCGAGGCGCTCGACTACTCGCACCGCGCGGGCGTCGTTCACCGCGACATCAAGCCGGGCAACGTCATGGTCACCGACAAGGGCCAGGTCAAGGTCATGGACTTCGGCATCGCCCGAGCCGTGTCGGACTCCTCGTCGACGGTCGCCGAGACCACTCAGATCATCGGCACCGCCGCCTACTTCTCGCCCGAGCAGGCCAAGGGCGAGCCGGTCGACGCGCGTGCCGACCTCTACTCCACCGGTGTCGTGCTGTACGAGCTGCTCACCGGGCGCCAGCCGTTCCGCGGCGAGTCGCCCGTCGCCGTCGCGTACCAGCACGTGAGCGAGACTCCCGTGCCGCCGACCGAGGTCAACGAGGACTCCCCCGGAGCCCTCGATCCGATCGTGCTGCGCGCTCTCGCGAAGGACCCGTACCAGCGGTACCCGGATGCCGCGCACTTCCGTTCCGCGCTGGATTCCGCGGTGTCCGGTCATGCTCCGAGCCGCAAGGAGCTCGGGGCCCTGACCAGCGAGCTCTACGGTCCGAGTCCCCGCGCCGCACAGGAGACCGCCCGCTCGCTCAGGCAGCTGAGCACCGACACGACGATGGCGCGGACGCAGTCCGGTCCGCCCGTCGCCTGGATCTGGGCGGGGGTCGCGCTCCTCGCCGTGCTGCTGGCGTCCGTGCTGTTCTGGGTGTGGACGCTCAGCATGCGTCCCGACGAGGTGCCGTCGACGTCACGGCAGGTGCCCGACCTCGTGAACGTGTCGTCCGAACGCGCACAGGACGACCTGAGCGAACTCGATCTCACGGCGAAGCTCATCCTCGAATCGAGCAGCGACATCACCGAGGGCAATGTCATCCGCACCGACCCCGAGGCGGGGACAGCGGTGCGGGAAGGCGACTCGGTGACCGTCTACGTGTCATCCGGCAAGGAGACCGTGGTGGTGCCGATCCTGGAGGGCCTGTCTCTCTCGGCGGCGAAGGACGCCCTCGCGGCCGCCGGCCTCGAACTCGGCACGGTGAGACAGCAGAACGACAACGGTCTGGCAGCGGACACCGTGATGGAGGCGAGCGAGACGGCCGAGACGGAGGTCGCACCGAAGACGGTCGTGAACCTCGTGGTCGCGAGCGGTCGCGTGACCCTCACCGACGTCACCGGCTGGACGCTGGAGGCGGCGCAGGCGGAGCTCGAGCGCATCGGCCTCACGCCGAGCCCGGTCGAGCTCACCGACTGCCCCGGAGCGACGCCACCGACGGTCGCCTCGATGTCGGCCGCGCCGGGCGATGTCGAGATCGGGTCGACGGTCGAACTGCGCTACTGCGCAGCGGCGGCGGCGGGCTGACTCCGACCCCCGCCGGATGCCGCCAGCGGATGCAGCCGTTCCGATCGTGCGACGGCGGCGTCGTCGCCGCACATCTGCAGCCAGTTCGCGAGGAGTCGGTACCCGCCCTCGGTGAGCACGCTCTCCGGGTGGAACTGCACGCCGACGACGGGCAGCGTCGTGTGCTGCAGTGCCATCACGGTGCCGCTGCCGGCACGCGCGGTGACGACGACGTCATCGGGCAGCGTCGACTCCGCCAACGCCAGTGAGTGGTACCGCCCGGCGGTGAAGGGCGACGGGATGCCGGCGAACAGCGCGGACCCGTCGTGCACGACGTGCGACACCATCCCGTGCATCAGTTCGGGCGCCTCGGTGACCGGCGCGCCGAACGCGGCGCCGATGACCTGGTGTCCGAGGCAGACGCCGAGCAGCGGCCTTCGCGTGCGCGCCGCGATGCGCACGGCGTCGAGCGAGGAGCCTGCTTCGTCAGGCGATCCTGGTCCGGGTGAGACCATCACGCCGTCGACGTCGGCGAGCAGTCGCTCGAGCGCGGTGGTGTCCACGGCATCCGCCTCGACGAGCGTCACCTCGGCGCCGAGCTCTCGCAGATATCCGACCAGGGTGTGCACGAAGCTGTCGTGATTGTCCACGACGAGCACTCGCGTCATTCGAGGTCGACCTCCCCGGGAGCGACGATCGGGCTGATCCAGGGGAACACGAACCAGAACAGACCGTAGAGCACGGCCGCGATCAGGACGAGGAGGAGGAAGAGCTTGAGCCACCACGGACCGGGCAGCAGGCGCCAGAGGGCTGCATACATGTGTCGTCTCGTTCCTTCGGGCTAGATCGACGGGCCGGCCGGCGGCGGGGGCGGATCGGTCAGGGCTGGGGGCGGGCCCTCGGCGCGCGGCTGGAAGCTCTCGAACACGCCGTAGGCCACGATGCGCTCAGCGAGCGAGTACAGCGGGGAGCATGCGGTGAGGGTGATGTACCGCTCCCCCGTCTCAGCGCCGGGCATCTGCGGCACGTCGAGCAGCACCTCTGTCTGGCTGGGCTTGACGTACTCGAGCGTGCGGAAGCGGTAGGTGAACCAGCCGTCGGGCGTCTCGACGACGATCGCGTCGCCGAGCTGCAGCTTGTCGAGCTGGTTGAAGGGCTTTCCCCAGGTGGTGCGGTGTCCGGCCATCGAGAAGTTGCCGACCTCGCCGGGCATCTTCGAGTCGGTGTAGACGCCGATTCCCAGGTCGTCGAGTGTGCGTGCGCGGCTCGTGCCGCCGTAGATGCCGACGTTGTACGCGGTGCCGAAGCGCGGCACGTGCATGTTGCCGAGACGCTCGGTGTCGGCGGGCGGGGCAGGGATCACCGGCTCGTAGACCGTGGTGCCGTCGTCGGTCTCGATCACGGGTGGCAGCTCGGGCGGCGGTCCTTCGGCCCACTCCTGCGAGACCGCCGCGCCCTCGTCGTTCTTCTGGGCGCTGATGATGATGTCGCCGATCCACATCTGCCACGCGACGAACAGCAGCACGAGCACACCGGCGGTGAGCAGCAGCTCGCCGAGGACTCCCGTGAAGGTCGCGCGCGGACGACGGCGGCGACGGCGAAGGCGTCGCTCCCCCGAGACGACGGATGCAGTCATGGCGCGATCTTATCGCCCAGACCTGGAGTCCCGCCCACACCGCGGGATTCCGTGCGATATACGAGACTTCGGTACACTGGCGGAATGGCACGCGACCGTAACACCGAAGAACCCGAAGTTCCGCGCAGCGAAGGCGAAGCCGCGCCCAACGCCGTGTGGTTCAAGCCGGTGATGGTCGGCTTCATGCTGCTCGGCCTGGCGTGGATCCTCGTGTTCTACATCTCGGGCATGCAGTTCCCGATTCCGGGCCTCGACAACTGGAACCTGGCCATCGGCCTCGGCATCGCCCTGATCGGCTTCCTGATGACCACCCGCTGGCGCTGACCCGCCGCCGTCGCTTCGAAGAAGGCCCCTCCCGCATCCGCGGAAGGGGCCTTCTTCTGCGTGCCGCGTCGATCGGGCATCCGAGTTATCCACAGGTTATCCCCACCCTGGGGAGAATTACACGGATGTTATTCACACCGGTTGAGAACCCTGTTAACAACTTCTGATCAGGAGTAAACGGTCGTGATCAGGAAGGGGGCGAGCACGAAGACGAGCAGCACCAGCGCGACGACGACCGCTGCGAGCAGCAGGATCTGCGCGATCCGCTGCTCTCGACGTCGGGTGCGGGTGAGGATGAACGCGACGAGCGCTCCGACGATCGCACCGCCGAGGTGCGCCTGCCAGGCGATCCCGCCGATCACGAACCCGATGATGAAGTTGATGCCGAGGATCACGAGGATGCCGGTGACGTTCGCGCCGATGTGCCGTCCGATGATGAGGAGGGCGGCCATCAGGCCGAAGATCGCGCCGGACGCACCGACGGTCGCACCGAAGGGATCGAGCAGCGCGACAGCGACGGATCCGCCGAGTCCGCTGATCAGGTAGAGCGAGAGATAGCGCGCCCGACCCAGCATCGGCTCGAGGTTCTGCCCCAGCATCCACAGGGCGAGCATGTTCAGAGCGAGATGAAGGAACCCGCCGTGCGCGAAGACCGCGGTGAGCAGTCGCCACGGCTCGAAGGGCAGGAGCGAGAGATCGGGGTACAGGTACCTCGGCGCGAACAGCAGCTGCGCCGTGACGGCGTCGCCGAGGCCGGGGATCAGCTGCACGAGACCGATGAACGAGGTGATAGCGAGCAGCGCGTACGTCACCATCGGCTTGCCGCTGCGCACGGTTGCCGTGGCGGTATTGCGACCGCCCCATCGGCGCTCGGCCCGCTTCTGCGCGGGAGTGCGGCTCTTGCGCTGCTCAGCCATGCACTCGGGGCAGATCACGCCGACGGCGGCCTGCGTCTGGCACTCGGGGCAGATCGTGCGCAGGCACCGCTGACAGAGCACGAAGCTCTGCCGATCCGGATGCCGGTAGCAGAAGTTGTCGCGATTGCCCGCGAACTCAGGCGTCGTCATCCGGATCGGCCCGCGTCGTCAGGCTGCGACGATGTCGATCGACTGCAGCACGACCGGCTCGATCGGGCGGTCGCCCGCAGCGGTCGGGACAGCGGCGATCTTGTCGACGACGGCCTTGGAGGCGTCATCGGCGACCTCGCCGAAGATCGTGTGCTTGCCCTGCAGCCAGGGGGTCGGGTCGGTGGTGATGAAGAACTGCGAGCCGTTGGTGCCCTCGGCCTTGCCGGTGATGGCGTTGCGACGCAGGCCGGCGTTGGCCATGGCGAGGATGTAGGGCTCGGCGAAGGTGAGCTCCATGTTGATCTCGTCGTCGAAGTTGTAGCCGGGGCCGCCGACGCCCTGTCCGAGCGGGTCGCCGCCCTGGATCATGAAGTTCGGGATGATGCGGTGGAAGACGACGTCCTTGTACAGGGGGCCCTCGCCCGGCTTGCCGGTGGCGGGGTGCGTCCAGTCCTGGGTGCCGTCGGCGAGACCGACGAAGTTCTTGACCGTCTTCGGGGCGTGATCTCCGAAGAGGTTGATGACGATGTCACCGTGGTTGGTGTGCAGGGTTGCGACATGAGAAGCGTTGACCATGCGTTCATTCTCTCAGAGCTTCCGGTGCGCGGGCCGTGCGCTAGCGCTGATCGACGCCAGATGCAAGGGTTCGGCGATTCCCTCCCCCCATCCAGGGTCGCGTGGCAAGATGGGGAACCCGTACTCCAATCGACAGGAGAGCATCGTGAGCATCAGCCGCAAGCGGAAGAAGGAGCTGCGTCGTCTTCAGTCCGACGCGAACCAGCTCTGGGAGAACCAGCAGGTCCTGGTCGGCCATGCGGCCGACGTCGCGCGTGAGGCCGGACGCCAGCTCGGCCACTTCGGCCGCGAGCAGGTCGGACCCGTCGTGCAGGACACCTACAACCGTCGCGTGGCGCCGGTCGTCGATCGCGGAGTCCGTTTCGGTCATCACGTCGTCGACGACAAGGTCGTCCCGATCGTCGGTGGCGTCGTGGGCACTGCGCTCACCGCATGGGACGTCGCGAACTCCAAGCGCGAAGGCGTCGTGAAGAAGGTCCGCAAGGCGACGAAGCCCGAGCCGAAGGGCCCCAGCGCCGGGTCGATCATCGCGATCATCCTCGGTGCCGCAGCTGCGGCCGGCGTGCTGTACGCCGCCTGGCAGGCGCTTCGCGCGGATGACGAGCTCTGGGTCGCAGACGACCCGCTCTCCGCACCCGACGCGTGACATCACCGACGGATCCGCCGGCTTCCGAGCCGGCGGATCTTCATGCACGGGTGCGGGAGGCCGCCGCGTCACGAGGCCTCGATATCGAGATCCTCGAACGTCCGGCCGCCGGGAGCCTCTACGAGGCAGCGGAGCTCCTCGGCATCCCCGCCTCCGGCATCGTCAAGACACTGGTCGTCAAGCGGTCCGACGACACCTACCTCTTCGCCCTCGTCCCGGGCGGGCGCTCGATCTCGTGGCCGAAGCTGCGTGCCGTGGTCGGCGTCAACAAGCTCCGTCTGCCGGAACCGGATCTCGCTCTGGCGGCGACGGGCTATGAACGAGGCACCATCGTGCCGATCGGCAGCACGACCGCGTGGCCGGTCTTCGCCGACGAGTCCATCGTGGGTCAGCGCATCGCGATGGGTGCCGGCGCCCACGGGTACAGCCTCTTCGTCGACGCCGACGACCTGATCGCGGCATACGACGCCACGGTCGCAGACATCTCGGTCCCCGAGGAACCGCGCGCCTGACTCAGAGGATGCCCGCCATCCGCAGGGCGATGTCGACCAGTTTGACGCGCTGCAGCCCCGCCACCGCTCTGCGGGGGAACCACTCCGCCATGTCGGTGGACCCCTCCGTCTCGAACCGCAGCCGTCCACCGCGCACCGTCGCCCGGTAGACGATGCGCAGGGTGTGCAGGGGCTGATCCGACGGCGTCACGCGCTGAGTCGCCGGAATCACCCGCGAGTGGATCCCGAGCAGTTCGCCGACCTTGACGGTGTACCCCGTCTCCTCCCGAAGCTCGCGGCGCACCGCGTCTTCCGGAGCCTCGCCGGGCTCCAGTCCGCCACCCGGCATGGTCCAGGCGACCCGCCGTCCCTCGATCCAGCGCGCCAGGAGTATGCGCCCGTCGTCATCGGTGACGACCGCGTATGCCGCGACCCGCATGTCCATGAGAACACCATAGTTCGCGCCGACGCAGAGGTCGCCGTATGTGTCCGATGCACGGATGCCGCGGCACATCGATCAGGAATCGAGAAGCACCGCGCCGGCCCGATCCGTAGTCTGAAGCCATCACGCGACACCCGAGGGAAGGATCGATCATGGCGGACGACGAGAAGAACTTCAGCGCGGAGGAGCGCGAGGCCATGAAGGAGGCGGCAGCCGACAAGCGCAGATCCCGCTCGCGCTCCAAGAAGACCCCGGAGGACGTGCGGGCAGAGGGACTGGCCGATCTCGAGGCAGCCATCGCCAAGCTGCCCGACGCGGACGACCGCACGCTGTCTGCGGCGTTGCACGATCTCGTCAGCGAGGTCGCGCCCGAACTGGTGCCTCGCACCTACTACGGCATGCCCGCGTGGGGGAAGGACGGCAAGGTGCTGTGCTTCTTCCAGCCCGCGAGCAAGTTCAAGGCCCGCTACGGCACCTTCGGCTTCGAGCCGATCTCGAACCTCGACGACGGCACCATGTGGCCCACGGCATATGCGCTGCTCGACCTGTCGGCGGGCAACCGCAAGGTGCTGAGCGAACGCATCCGTCTCGCCGTCAGCTGAGTCCGCAGGCGTGGCGGGGTGTGCGCGCAGTAGCGTGGATGCCGTGAGCACACTGCCGTTCTTCCCCGCATCCGTCTACGCCGCCCGACTCGATCGGGCGTCGGCCCTGGCCGCCGAGGCGGGTCTCGACGGGATCGTCGTGGGCCCGGGCCCAGACCTCGAGTACCTCGTGGGTGTCGAGGGCGACACGATCGAGCGCCTCACCGCGCTGATCCTCGGCCCCGGCACGGCTACGACGGTCGTCGTCCCTCGGATGGAACTGGCGAAGGTGCGCAGCACTGCCGTGGGTGATCTCGGTCTCGCGATCGCCGACTGGGTCGATGGCGAGGATCCGTACGAACTCGTCGCCGCCGCCCTCGGGGAGGTGTCCAGGGTCGGCGTCTCCGATGCGCTTCCGGCGCTGCACGTGGTGCCTCTGGCGCGGAGACTCGGCGTGGACATCGAGCTCGCGACGCCGGTGCTGCGCGAGGGCCGCATGGTCAAGGACGCCGACGAGGTGGCGGAGCTGCGCAGAGCCGGGGCGGCGATCGACGCCGTGCACAGACGGGTGCACGAGTGGCTGCGTGCCGGCCGCACCGAGCGCGAGGTGGCGGCCGACATCGCCGACGCCATCGTCGCCGAGGGACACCGCACGGTGGAGTTCGTCATCGTGGGATCCGGTCCGAACGGCGCCGACCCGCACCATGAGGTCTCGGACCGCGTCATCCAGGACGGAGACGTCGTCGTCGTCGACATCGGGGGAGCGGTGCCCAGCGGCTACAACTCCGACAGCACGCGCACCTACGTCGTCGGAACCCCCGCCCCCGACGCGGCGGAGCGGATCGACGCGCTGGTGCGCGCCCAGCAGGCCGCCGTCGACGCCGTGCGCCCCGGGGCGACCGCGCACGACGTGGATGCCGCGGCGCGCAGCGTCCTGGCCGACGCGGGTCTCGCCGACGCGTTCCTGCATCGCACGGGTCACGGAATCGGCGTCTCGGTGCACGAGGAGCCCTACATCGCGCCCGGCAATCACCTCGTCCTTCGCGAGGGCATGGCCTTCAGCATCGAACCCGGCATCTACTTCGCCGGGCACTGGGGCGCACGCATCGAGGACATCGTCGTGGTGACGGCAGACGGATGCGAGCGCCTGAACGTCGCCCCTCACGGGCTCACTCCGGTCGGCTGACACGGGATCGCCCGACGGACCCATCCCGGGGCGGTCAAGCCCCTGTCGCGTGTCGCACCACGAGGGCAGACTGCCGGACATGGCATCTGACGGCGGCGCGCATTCCACGACGAAGGACGACACGGGCGACGGCGGCCCCGAGCGCACTCCCGACGGTCACCATGTGATCATCGACGGACGACGCTGGCGGGCGACGGATCCGTCGATCCCCGACTCCTTCCGGCAGGAGCTGGTGGATGAGCTCATGGTGGCGCGGCGCGCGGTCAGAGGTGCGGAGTCCGATGCCCGACGACGCGTGCAGGATGCGAAGACCGCTCTGGGAGAGCGCGGAGCGCCCTGGTGGGACGAGCGTGGAGGGGAGGCGTTCGACGAGAGGATCGCGGCGACCATCCGTGCTCTCACGCGCACACGCGACGGCTCGTCGATCTGCCCGAGCGATGTGGCCCGCGCGATCGGCGGAGAATCCTGGCGAGCGCTGATGCCGGAGGTGCGGCGCATCGCGAGCACCCTCGCGGACGGCGACGAGATCGTGGTCACGCAGAAGGGCGAGACCGTCGACATCCGCCAGGCGAGAGGTCCGGTGCGGATGATCCGCGGGCCGCGACTCTGAACCGTCGGACGGTCTCAGATGACGTCGTAGTACCCGCCGTAGGGATAGTCGAGGTCGCCGGTGTCGCGCGAGTCGTACGCGACCGTCGCGACGCTGATGGTGACATGGCTCCGTGGGGTGATCAGCACGCTCACCGACCTGTTGCCGACCACGACGAGGTCGACGAACGTGCCGGTGCCTCGTGTCGCCTCCTCGATGCGGTGACGAAGCTCTCCCACGTCCTGGTCTTGGGACAGCAGGAAGCTCGTCCCGTCGAACGTGATCTCGGTCTGGACCATAGTGGACTTCTCCTCACCCATGACCGGCACGTTACGCCCGAGTCGCGGAGCTGAGAAGGGGGGTTGCGATCCTTGCGAAGACATGGAAGAAGGGTCCGTCGGGTCGTGGGCTGTGGCGCGGCCGTAGTTGTTAACAGGGTTGTTAACACCTGTGGAGGGCGGGAAACGAGAAGGCCCCGCACATGGCGGGGCCTTCTCGAACTGTCTCAACACAGTGTGGAGCCTAGGAGATTCGAACTCCTGACATCCTGCTTGCAAAGCAGGCGCTCTACCAACTGAGCTAAGGCCCCGTGAGGGATTTCTTGAGTTGATGAGTGGGCCCACCAGGACTTGAACCTGGGACCTCTTCATTATCAGTGAAGCGCTCTAACCGCCTGAGCTATGGGCCCGTCAACCTCCGAAACTTTACCGGAGATTTCCGGATTTACCCAATCGAGGGCGGGGGACCGTCGAACCCCCGCCCTCGACGAGGATCATCGACCGGGACGGATCGTGACGCTTCCCGCCGCGAGAGACACATCGATCGATCGCCGGGCGGCGGCGGACTGCTCGACCTTGGCGTCGAGGGACCCCGCGCTGACCTCCTGCGTGATCGCGTACGCCTCGTCCGGCACGGTGAGATCGACCGAGCCCGCGCTCACGTCGATCGTCGTCGTGGAGGGCGCCCGTCCGGTCAGATCGATGTTGAGGTCCCCCGCCGAGACGCTGAGCGTCGCGCTGTCGACACCGTCGAGCAGGGCGTCGGCGCGGCCGGCGCTCATGTCGATGCTCAGAGCGCTCACAGACCCCTCGACATCGAGCGCCCCCGCGTTCACGGTGATGTCGAGTTCCCCGAAGTCCCCGACCACGTCGAGACTGCCGGCATCGAGGGTCATGTCCGCATCCAGGGCGGCGTCGCGCAGACTGTCCGGCAGCGTCAGCACCGCCGACTGGTCGTCACCGAACCAGCTGCCGAACCACCATCCGAACTCGAAGTCCGGCGAGTGCACGACCAGTTCGTCTCCCTCGCGCTCGAGGGACCACGCCGGTCCACGGCTGTTGGTGATCGAGAGCCGTGCCTCATCGACATCGCCGAACTCGACGCGCATGTTCCCCGCGTCCACATCCAGATCGATCCCCTGCAGCCCGGTCACCTCCGCGGTCTGCACCGCGTCTCCCGCGTCGGTCGACGACGACGAGAGCAGACCCCGGGTGCCGGCGACGGCCGCCGTGCCACCCGAGACGAGCAGCGCGATGCCGCCGACCACGGCCGTGACGACCAGGACCACTGTCGCCCCCGGAGTGCGGCCGTGATCCGTGCGTGGTGCGGGGGACTGCTGCTCCGACGAAGCGGGGGCGGCTGTGGTCGTCTCGGGAGCCGCCGGCGGCGGCGTCAGGGGCGTGTGGCCGCCCCGGTGGTCGTCGTTGGTCGTCATCGTCCCGCTCCTGTCTGTCCTGTCGGCGTCGTACCGCCGGTGTTCTCGATGTGCGCGAGCGCCGCCAGCACGCGTCGGTTGCCCGACTCGCCCTGCTCGAAGCCCAGTTTCTGGAAGATCGCGGTGATGTGCTTCTCGACGCTGGCCTCGGAGAGGAAGAGCAGACCGGCGATCGCCTGGTTCGACTTGCCCTCCGCGATCAGCGCCAGCACGGTGCGCTCGCGTTCGGTGAGCCGCTGCATCCGGTCGTCCCGATTGCGACGGGTGAGCAGCTGGGCCACGACCTCGGGGTCGAGCACGGTCGCACCCTCGGAGATCCGCTGGACGGAGGCGAGGAACTCCGAGACGTCCGCGACGCGATCCTTGAGCAGGTAGCCGAGCGGACCGCCCTGCGCGGCGATGAGGTCGGAGGCGTAGCGCTCCTCCACATACTGCGACAACACGAGGAGCGGGAGCGCAGGATTCGTCGCGCGCAGCCCGAGAGCGGCTCTGATGCCCTCATCGGTGAACGTGGGAGGAAGGCGCACGTCGAGGATGCAGAGCTCGGGGTCGCTCGCGGACACCGCGTCCTGCAGTCCTTCGACATCGGGCAGGGCCGCGACGACGGTGTGGCCGGCGTCTTCGAGCAGTCGCACGAGTCCCTCACGCAGCAGGACCGAGTCCTCGCAGATCAGGATGCGCATGGCACGTTCACCTCCAGGCTGGTCGGCCCGCCGACGGGACTCTCCAGGCGGAAGGTGCCGCCGGCGGCGAGCACGCGGTTCGCGATGCCGTCGAGGCCGCCGCCTGGCTGCACCTGGGCGCCGCCCATGCCGTTGTCTTCGACGCGGGCCCAGAGGATGCCGCCCTCGCGCCGCCGCACGGTGACCCTGGCCTCGCTGGCGCGGGAGTGCTTCGCGGCGTTGGTGAGCGATTCGGCGATCGAGAAGTACACCGCGGCCTCGGCCTCACGGCTGCAGCGCCCGTCCATCCGCACATCGAGACTCACCGGGATGTGCGAGCGTCCCGCGAGCGCGGACAGCGCGGCGTCGAGACCCCGGTCGTCGAGAACCGAGGCGTGGATGCCTCGGGCGAGCTGTCGCAGCTCGGTGATGGCCGCCTTGGTCGACGTGTGCGCCTCGGCGATGAGCTCCTTGGCAGCATCCGGGTCGTGATCGATCTTCTGCTGGGCGAGGCCGAGAGTCATCCCCACCGAGACGAGTCGGGGCTGGACGCCGTCATGCAGGTCACGCTCGATGCGGGTGCGTTCGACATCGGCCGCACGAACCGCTCCCTCGCGCTGGGCGGAGCTGGCTCGCACCCTTTCGGTCAGCTCGGCCTCACGGCTGCGGACGACGATCGAGAGCGCGAGCACGCGGTGCAGCAGGGCGAGACCGATCATGCCGGCGAGTGAGGCGGCCAGTCCGAGGATCCCGACGACCGGTGCCCACGCGACGGGGATGCCCCCGCCTCCGAACGGGCCGATGACGGCGTCGATGGCGGTCAGGGGAGCGAAGCAGATGATCACCGACCACACGACGCCCCACGCCAGGCGCAGCACGATCCAGCCGAGGACCGCGGTGATCGCGAAGTTCGCGAGCGCCCGCCACATCCGGCCGTCGATCGACTGCCGTCCCAGGGAACGCAGCCACCCGACGAAACCGGGACGGTCCCGTGGGCGCCACCGCAGCGGTGCGATCGGAGTCCGATACAGTGCTCCCACCCGGGCGACCTCGAACCAGCCGACGCCGAACAGCGCGTAGACGAGGCCGACGAGGAGCACAGCCCCGATTCCGGCCGCGAAGAGCAGACCGAGGCCCGTGCCGAGCAGTCCCGAGAGGGTCGCGAAGATGAAGCCGCCGATGACCCCGATCCCGGCCAGATGCAGGATCGAGAGGAAGAGGCGAAGCGGCGGCTTCGTGGCCGTCACCTCGGGTGGCGTGGCAGTCTGTGTCGTCATGGTTCCAAGGTACGGCGGGGCTGACGAGGCCGACACCGAGGCAGCCGGACACCCGATGTCGGGTTTTCCCTACCTTCGCCACCCGGGAACGACTGAGGGGCGGATGCTGTGCGCATCCGCCCCTCAGAGAAACCCGGGGGTCAGTTCGACATGAAGCCGACGAGCAGCCCGCCGGTCACCTTCACGGCGACGTTGTAGATACCGGCCACGACAGCGCCGAGGACGGTGAAGACGATCAGGTTCAGGATCGAGACCACGGCCGCGAACGCCATCACCTGCGGCAGACCGGCGATCTCGGAGATGCGCACGGACTCGTCGGTGACGACGCCGACGAAGTCATCCGCCTGAGCGAGGATCCCGGTGGCCTGGAGCACGAGGTAGATCAGGAAGAACGACACCATCGTGACGATCGCGAGCGCGACTGCTCCCAGGAACGAGAGCTTCACAGCCGACCAGAAATCGACGTACACCAGACGCAGGCGGACCTGCTTGCCTCCGGTCTTGCGCGTGGACTTCTTCGCCAGCTTGTCGGCTACTGTGCTCATGCGTCTGCTTCCTCAGGGTTCTCGGTCGTCTCGGGGGCGGCGGCACCGGGGTCCGATTCCGCCTCGTCCGCTTCGGCGTCGTCGGTGAGGCCGCGCTCGCTGTTGCGGGCGATGGCGAGGATCCGGTCCGCTTCCGTCGTACGGGCGAACACCACTCCCATGGTGTCTCGGCCCTTCGCCGGCACCTCGGCCACGGCAGAGCGTACCACCTTGCCGCTGGAGAGAACCACCAAGACCTCGTCGTCCTCCGCCACCATCAGACCACCCGCGAGGGTGCCCCGATCGTCGTTGAGTTTGGCGACCTTGATGCCGAATCCACCGCGTCCCTGGACGCGGTACTCCTCGATCGCGGTGCGCTTCGCGTACCCGCCGTCGGTGACCACGAACACGAAGTGCCCCGGTGCGGCGACGGACGCGGAGAGCAGGCTGTCGCCCTCGCGGAACTTCATGCCCTTCACGCCGGCCGTCGCACGACCCATGGGGCGCAGAGCCTCGTCGGTCGCACTGAACCGCACCGACATCCCTCGACGGCTGATGAGCAGGATGTCGTCTTCGGCGTTGACCATGAGGGCCGAGACGAGCTCGTCCTCGTCGTTCAGACGGATCGCGATGACGCCGCCCTGGCGGTTGGTGTCGTAGCTGTCGAGTCTCGTCTTCTTGACCAGACCGTCACGCGTCGCGAGCACGAGGTAGTCCGCCACCGCGTAGTCGCGGATGTCGAGCACCTGCGCGATGTTCTCGTCCGGCTGCAGGGCGAGCAGGTTCGCGACATGCGTGCCCTTCGCGTCGCGCCCGGCCTCGGGGACCTCGTAGGTCTTCGAGCGGTACACGCGACCCTTGTCGGTGAAGAACAGCAGCCAGTGGTGCGTGGTCGTCACGAAGAAGTGCTCGACGATGTCATCGGCGCGCAGCTGTGCGCCCTTGATGCCCTTGCCACCGCGGTGCTGCGACCGGTAGTTGTCGCTGCGCGTGCGCTTGATGTAGCCGGCGCGGGTGATGGTGACCACCATCTCCTCTTCGGCGATGAGGTCCTCCATCGACACGTCACCGTCGAATCCGTGCAGGATGTGCGTGCGGCGGTCGTCACCGAAACGGTCGACGATCCCGGTCAGCTCCTGGCGGATGATGTCGCGCTGCAGCGACTCGTCGGCGAGGATCGCCTTGTACTCGGCGATGAGGGACTCGAGTTCCGCCGCCTCGTCGAGGATCTTCTGCCGCTCGAGCGCGGCCAGTCGACGCAGCTGCATCGACAGGATCGCGTCGGCCTGGTCGTCGTCGATGTCGAGCAGGGCCTTCAGGCCGGTGCGAGCCTCGTCGACCGTGGGGGAGCGGCGGATGAGCGCGATGACCTCGTCGAGCGCATCGAGCGCCTTCAGGTACGCGCGCAGGATGTGCATGCGCGCCTCGGCCTTGGCCAGGCGGAAGCGGGTGCGACGGACGATGACCTCGAGCTGATGCGCGATCCAGTTGGTCACGAAGCCGTCGATCGCCAGCGTGCGGGGAACGCCGTCGACGATCGCCAGCATGTTCGCGCCGAAGTTCTCCTGCAGCTGCGTGTGCTTGTACAGGTTGTTCAGGACGACCTTCGCGACCGCGTCGCGCTTGAGCACCACGACGAGGCGCTGACCCGTACGGTCCGAGGACTCGTCACGGATGTCGGCGATGCCGGTGATCTTGCCGTCACGGGCGAGGTCGCCGATCTTCACCGCCACGTTGTCGGGGTTGACCTGGTACGGCAGCTCGGTGATCACGAGGCACGTGCGACCCTGGATCTCCTCGACGTTGACGACCGCGCGCATCGTGATCGATCCACGCCCGGTGCGGTACGCCTCCTGCACGCCCTTGGTTCCGAGGATCTGCGCACCGGTGGGGAAGTCCGGACCGGGGATGCGCTGGATCAGTCCCTCGAGCAGCTCCTCGCGGGGCAGACCGGGGTTGTCGAGCGCCCAGAGCGCGGCCGCCGACACCTCGCGCAGGTTGTGCGGGGGGATGTTGGTCGCCATGCCGACCGCGATGCCGACCGACCCGTTGACCAGCAGATTGGGGAAGCGGGCCGGGAGGACCGTGGGCTCCTGCGTCTGACCGTCGTAGTTGTCGGTGAAGTCGACCGTGTCCTCTTCGATGTCCCGCACCATCTCGAGCGCGAGCGGGGCCATCTTCGTCTCGGTGTATCGCGGAGCCGCGGCGCCCATGTTGCCGGGCGAACCGAAGTTCCCCTGCCCCAGGGCCAGCGGATAGCGCAGCGACCACGGCTGCACGAGGCGGACGAGGGCGTCGTAGATCGCCGAGTCGCCGTGCGGGTGGTACTGGCCCATGACCTCGCCCACGACACGGGCGCACTTCGAGAAGGACTTGTCGGGGCGGAAGCCCCCGTCGTACATGCCGTAGATCACGCGTCGGTGCACGGGCTTCAGGCCGTCGCGCACGTCGGGCAGCGCACGACCCACGATGACGGCCATCGCGTAGTCGAGATAACTGCGCTGCATCTCGGACTGCAGGTCGACCTGGTCGATCTTGCCGTGATCGTGCTCCAGCTCGGGGCGTACTTCGTCAGTCATGTGTGTTGTCGATTCCGGTCGGTGTCGAACGAAGGCAGGCGCGCGTCAGCGCGTCAGATGTCGAGGAAGCGGACGTCCTTGGCGTTGCGCTGGATGAATCCGCGGCGGGACTCGACGTCCTCGCCCATCAGCACGCTGAAGATCTCGTCGGCTGCCGCGGCATCCTCGATCGTGATCTGCTGCAGAGTGCGGGTCGCGTGGTCCATCGTCGTCTCCCACAGCTCCTTCGGGTTCATCTCACCGAGACCCTTGTAGCGCTGGATGCCGGCATCCTTGGGGATCCGCTTGCCGTTCTCGAGGCCGTGCTTGAGCAGAGCATCGCGCTCGGCGTCGCTGAACACGTACTCGTGCGGCTGGTTCGTCCACTTGAGGCGATACAGCGGCGGCATCGCGAGGTACACGAAGCCGGCCTCGATGAGCCCGCGCATGTAGCGGAAGAGCAGCGTCAGCAGCAGGGTGGTGATGTGCTGACCGTCGACGTCGGCATCCGCCATCAGCACGATCTTGTGATACCGCGCCTTCTCGATGTCGAACTCCTCGCCGATGCCCGTGCCGAAGGCCTGGATCATCGCCTGGACCTCTTTGTTGGCCAGAGCCTTGTCGAGGCGCGCGCGCTCGACGTTGAGGATCTTTCCGCGGAGAGCGAGGATCGCCTGCGTGTGCGGATCGCGACCCTGCACGGCCGAGCCGCCGGCGGAGTCACCCTCGACGAGGAAGATCTCGCTGATCGACGGGTCCTTGCTCGTGCAGTCCTTGAGCTTGTCGGGCATCGCAGCCGATTCGAAGACGCTCTTGCGGCGTGCGGTCTCGCGGGCCTTGCGGGCCGCCAGACGTGCGGTCGCGGCGTCGATCGCCTTGCGGATGATGTTCTTGGCCTGGATCGGGTTGCGGCCGAACCAGTCGCCGAGCTGATCGCCGACGACCTTCTGCACGAACGCCTTGGCCTCGGTGTTGCCGAGCTTGGTCTTGGTCTGGCCCTCGAACTGCGGCTCGCCCAGCTTGATCGAGATGACCGCGGTCAGTCCCTCGCGCACGTCGTCACCGGAGAGGTTGTCGTCCTTCTCCTTGAGGAGGTTGTTCGCACGCGCGTACTTGTTCACGAGCGTGGTCAGTGCCGCGCGGAAGCCCTCTTCGTGCGTCCCGCCCTCGTGGGTGTTGATCGTGTTCGCGTAGGTGAAGACGTTCTCGGTGTAGGAGGTGGTCCACTGCATCGCGACCTCGAGCGAGATCTTGCGCGAGATGTCCTCGGACTCGAATGCGATGATCTCGTCGTTGACGACCTCGGCGTGACGGGCCTTGTTCAGGTACTCCACGTAGTCGACGAGGCCACGCTCGTACAGGAACACGTCGTTCGGCTGGGTGAGCGTCGCCTGACCGTCGACCTCGACCTCGTATGCCGACTTCGGTCGCTCATCGGACAGCTCGATGCGGAGTCCCTTGTTCAGGAACGCCATCTGCTGGAATCGCGTACGCAGCGTGTCGTACTCGAAGTCCGTGGTCTCGGTGAAGATCTCGGCGTCGGGCCAGAACGTGATGCTGGTTCCGGTCTCGTCGGACGCCTCGCCCTTCTCGAGCTTCTGCTGCGGAACGCCGCCGTCGGCGAAGCTGTGGCGCCAGACGAAGCCCTTCTGCTTCACCTCGACGTCGAATCGGGTCGAGAGCGCGTTCACGACGGACGAGCCGACGCCGTGCAGACCGCCGGAGACCGCGTACGCGCCGCCGCCGAACTTTCCGCCGGCGTGCAGGATCGTCAGGACGACCTCGACGGTGGACTTCGTCGGGTCGGAGGAGTGCGGGTCGACGGGGATGCCGCGGCCGTTGTCGATCACCCGCACGCCGCCGTCCTCGAGCAGCGTCACGAAGATCGTGTCGGCGTAGCCGGCCAGCGCCTCGTCGACGGAGTTGTCGACGATCTCGTAGACGAGGTGATGCAGACCGCGCGGTCCCGTGGAGCCGATGTACATTCCCGGGCGCTTGCGGACCGCTTCGAGACCCTCGAGGATCTGGATGGAGTCGGCACCGTACTCACCGGGCTGCTTCACCTTGGGCGAGATCTTGTTGTTCTCGGTGGCGGGGGTCTCCCCGGTGGTGGATTCCGTCTCGTCAGCGGGGGATTCAGGCGTCATCAGAGGGCATTCTCCACATCGATATCACGAACTCCCAGTCTAGCGGTCTTTCGTGCCGATATGCGGCTCAGCGGCCTCGTGTGGCCCTCTGAGCCGTCCGGACCCCCTTCGTGGTGTCCTACCCGTAGGTATCGCGCGGGCCCCGTCCTGGAACGACTCTGGGACCCCATTTCCATGACGGTACGTCCGGTCCGATGAAGCGGAGGTTCTCGACCCCGGCGTCGGGATACCGCCGTCCGATCTCTGTGAGGATCGTCCCGCGCATGAACTGCAGGTTCTTCGCCCAGGCCGTCGAATCGCACTTCACCGTGAGGACGCCGCGCTCGAGAGAGACCGGCTCGGAGTGCTTCGCGGTGTCGGCGCCGGCCAGATCGGCCCACTGACGCACCAGATCCTCGCGCGCCAGGGTCTTCTGCCACCCCGAGTCATGAGCCAGCTTGTCGAGCACCGCTCCGAGGGGTCCGGGGTCGCGACCGGGCGTGAACGGAGCGTTGTCGTCGTCGGTGACCACCCGGCGCTTGCGCTTCCAGTTCTTCGAACTCGGCTTCAGGCCACGCAACCGGAGATAGGTGGCGACCGTCTCGGGGGCCTCGGATGCCGGCACGGCGGCGGGATCAGTCATCCGACGCCTCTCTCTCATCGCTGATGGTCCCTGCGGAGATCCTCACGACGTGCGCGTGCAGGACCTCGGGGATGTCCTCCTCGACGGCGGCGGTCACCACCACCTGCTCGTACCCGGCGGTGAGGGCGGCGAGGCGCTGACGGCGATCGGCGTCGAGCTCGGCGAACACGTCGTCGAGGATGAGCACCGGATCTCCGGCCGGCGACTCGGCGCGCAGCAGCTCGGCCGACGCGAGACGCAGGGCGAGGGCCACGGACCAGGATTCCCCGTGAGAGGCGTAGCCCTTGACGGGGAGACCGCGCACGCTGAGCACCAGGTCGTCGCGATGCGGACCGGTGAGGGTGAGGCCGCGATCGAGCTCGTTCGAGCGCTTCGCGAGCAGCGCGGCGTGGAACATCTCGGCGATGTCGCCGGAGCTCTCGGCGGTGGCGGGCACTCCGGCCTCGGGCTCCTCGGGATCCGCGCCGCGGACCGAGAGCGCCCACTCCAGCCGCGGCCGGTGATCCTCTCCGGCGATCGCCGCGTAGGCCTCGGCGACCGGCTGCTGGAGGTCGATGGCCAGGCGCTGTCGCGCGGAGATGATCTCGGCGCCGAGTGACACGAGCTTGTCGTCCCAGACGTCGAGAGTGCTGAGCCCCTCGCCCTTGATCCCGCGCGCCCGTGCCGATTTCAGCAGCGCGTTGCGCTGTTTGAGCACGCGGTCGTAGTCGGCGAGGACCGATGAGAGGCGCGGAGTGCGCTGGATCAGCAGCTGGTCCACGAATCGACGTCGCGCGGAGGGATCTCCGCGCACGATCTGCAGGTCCTCCGGCGCGAAGAGCACGACGTGGGCGTAACGGGGGAGCTCGTTCGTCTTGGACGGAGACCCGTTGATGCGCGCCTTGTTGGATCCCTGCTTGTTCAGCTGGACCTCGACCAGGACCTTGCGCTCACCGTGCGAGAGACGAGCGCGGATGACGGCGAAATCCTGTCCTTCCCGCACCATCGGCGCGTCGGAGGAGACCCGATGGGATCCGAGCGTCGCCAGGAACACCACGGCCTCGGCGAGATTCGTCTTGCCCTGGCCGTTTCTGCCCACCAGCACGTTGGGACCGCGGTGGAGAGCGAGATCGGCGGTCGCGTAATTGCGGAAATCGACCAGACTCAGGTGCTCCACAATCACGCTGTCAGCCTACCTTCGGGGTCTGACACTGCCCAGGTCGTGCCGGACGACGCGGAACCGGACGTGCTCGTCGCGGGATCAGCGCAGCAGCAGGTTGGGCTGGAGCAGGTACTTGAACGAGTCGAGCCCTGCCTGGTCGACCGAGGTCTGGCTCGTGATGAGCACCGGGCTGAGCTTGTTGGCGTTGTCGCTCGAGGTGAACGTGACGCGCACGAACTCGCTCTTGACGGCGCCGAGCGCCTCGATCAGGTACTGCGGGTTGAGTCCGAGGGTCACTTCGTCGCCCCCAGACAGGATCGCGTCCACCGACTCCGATGCACGGGCATGCTCGCTGCCGGACGCGTCCATGGTCACTCCGTCGGCTGCGAAGGTGAAGCGCAGCGGGGCGGCGCGGTCCAGCACGAGCGACACGCGGCGGACCGCCTCGACGAGGTCGGCGGTGTTGACGACCGCGTAGTGCTCGGTCTGCTCGGGGAACAGGCGGCGGACCGGGGGGAAGTTGCCCTTGATGAGCAGCGACGTCACCGTCTTGTTCCCGGCGGTGAACGCGATGATCTCTCGGTCCCCCGCGCCGGAGAAGGCGATCTGGATCGTGCCGGCATGTCCGAAGGTCTTACCGACCTCGAGCAGAGTGCGCGCGGGGACCAGTGCGGTGGCCTCGACCGATTCGCCGTCCCACGGGACGTCGCGGAGCGAGACGCGGTAACGGTCCGTGGCGACGAGGCTGAGGGTGTGACCCGACACCTCGAGCTGGACACCGGTGAGCACGGGGGTCACGTCGTCGCGGGATGCAGCGAAGCCGACCTGTGCGATCGCCGTGCCGAACTCGTCGGCGGGAACGACTCCCGAGGAGCCCGAGACCTCGGGGATCGAGGGATATTCCTCGACGGGCATGGCTGCGAGCGTGAACCGAGCCGACCCGCAGGTCACCGTGATGCCGCCGTCGTCCTCGACGGCGATCTCGATCGGTGCGTTCGGAAGCCGGCTGGCGATGTCGGACAGGAGTCGGCCGTGGACGAGGATCGTGCCGGGCGTCTCGACCGTGGCCTCGATCGTCGTACGGGCAGATGCTTCGTAGTCGAAGGCCGAGAGGGTCAGTCCCGAGCCGTCGGCCTCGATCAGCACGCCGGCGAGGATCGGCTGCGGGTTGCGCTGCGGAAGAAGCTTGACGACGAACGACACAGCCTCGCTGAACACATCGCGATTGACCTGAAACCTCACGGGTGCTCCCTTGTCGTCGTTCTGAGACGTGTCGTCATCGGTCCTGCCGGTGCAGGGCTTCCCATGCTAGCCCCACAGTCGGGCGTACTCCTACGACGGACGTGAAGCCGGACCTGTCCGAACTATCCCCACCGTCTGGTGATCGGATCGCCCCTGAAATGAATTAACTCCTTAACGGTGTTAACGCCTGTGGATTCTGTGGATAACTCGGTGGATAGCAGACGCGAGTAAGGAACTACACGGATGTCAGTTGTGGAATCCCTGAGGAATCCGCGGGTGGACGGGGTGAGCCGACCGGAAGTGTCATCCGCGGTTATCCACAGGTTGGGCCGTTTCCCACACATCCGTCCCGATCTCAGCGGCATCCATCCACAAGTTATCCACATGTGCAAACTGGCATCGATCCGTCGTCTCATATGCCCCATCGGGAGACCTCATCGGGCGTCTTCGCTCGATGTAGTCCGCTCGGTTGTACGCGCTTCGGACTTCGTCTTTGTCGACATGGGCGAGTGCGAC
>NZ_JBEOUR010000016.1:0-52544 GCF_040302605.1 Microbacterium sp. NPDC097977 | reverse complement strand
TCGTTCTCGATCCCCGAGAGCGCCCGCGGTGTGCGCCATCAGCTGCGCCGTCGACTGCACTGGATCGGCGCGGGGGTCGTGTCGCCAGCTCTCTGGATCTGCCCCGGTCACCTGCAGGACGAGGCCTGGCAGATCGTCACCGATCTCGACGCGCACCCCTGGGTCACGCTGTTCCAGGCGCACAGTCCGGTCATGGCGAGTACGCCGCACGAGGCCGCCGCGGCCTGGTGGGATCTCGATGCACTGCGTGCCGAGCACCTCACCTTCCAGTCGGCGCTCGCGGCACTCCCCGACGACCCCTTCGCGGGGTACGTGCGCCTGATCGACAGCTGGCGCGTGCTGCCCTATCTCGACCCCGGCCTGCCGCCGTCGATGTTGCCGGAAGACTGGCCAGGCGGCGCGAGCGTGGCGGACTTCACCCGTCTGTCCGCGGCGCTGGCGGATGCCGCGTGGCGGCGAGTGCGCGAGGTCACCGCGACGGCGGCGCCGTCGTCGCCCGCACCACGAGACGCGTCGGCAGGATGACGTTCATCTCGTCGATCGCCTGACCCGACAGCAGCGTGAACACCATCTCCGCCGCCACCGACCCCAGCCGGCGCATGGGCTGCTGGATCGTGGTGAGCGGGAGCGCTCGGCGGGTGGCCTCCGGCACGTCGTCGAACCCGATCACCGACAGATCCGAAGGCACGCGCAGCCCGAGCTCGTGGGCGACGTCGATCACCGCGATCGCCGACAGGTCGTTGGCGGCGAAGATCGCCGTCGGTCGATTCGTCGCGCTGAGCATCACCCGCGCGGACTCCCTGGTCGCGTCCAGCTCGTAGCGGCCGATGCCGATGAGCGACGGGTCGAGGACGATGCCGGCGTCGGCCAGCGCCCGCCGATACCCGGCATCTCGCAGTCCCGCCGAGCGCAGGTCGGGGCGGCCGGCGAGGAAGCCGATGCGGCGATGGCCGAGTCCGATCAGGTGGGTGGTCGCCGCGAGCGCGCCACCGAAGCTGTCGGATTCCACCGTCGGAAGATCGGCGCGCCCCGTGTGCGGGTCGATCGCGACCACCGGGATCTCGGTCCCCGCGCTGACCACGGTCGGGGTGACCAAGATCGCCGCGTCGATGAGCGTGCCGGAGAGCCGGCTCAACGAGCGTCGCTCCCAGCCGTCGCCCGCGCCGCGGTGCGAGCCGCTGTAGGCGAGCAGGTCGAAGGCCGTGTCGTGCACGGCGGTGCCGACGCCCTTGAGGATCTCGGCGCTGAACGGCTCGAAGTCGGCCAGCAGCACACCGATGACTCCGGTGCGTCGCGCCCGCATGCTGCTCGCGACGAGACTCGATTCGTATCCGAGATCCTTCACGGCGTCGAGGACCCGCTGCACGGTGGCATCGGCGATGCCGTATCGGCCGTTCACCGCTTTCGACACCGTCGACACCGACACCCCGGCCGCCCGAGCGACGTCGTGGATCGTGGTGCGAGCCCCCATGAGACGCCAGCGTAGCCCCGCGCGCTCCCGCATGGAAACTGTTTTCGAAAACGTTTGACGCCCTTCGAGCACGGCAGAAGACTGCATCCCACTGCGGTCTCACCCCCGAGCGTCCGCAGGCGCCCGCAGCGACGCGGTGCGCAACTCTCGATGAGGAGAACGATCACATGAACAGCAGAAGGCTCCCCCTCGCCTCCGCGGTCACCGTCCTGGCCGTGGGAGCGCTTGCCCTCTCGGGCTGCACGGCAGACGCATCCGGCACCGGTGACGGCGGCGACACCAGCATGACCCTCTGGCACAACTCGACCACCGGACCCGGCGTGGAGTTCTGGGAGAAGACGGTCGCCGACTTCGAGGCCGACAACCCGGGCGTCTCGATCGAGATCCAGTCCGTGCAGAACGAGGACCTCGACGGCAAGCTGCAGACCGCGCTGAACTCCGGCGACGCCCCCGACATCTTCCTGCAGCGCGGCGGAGGCAAGATGGCCGCGATGGTGAAGGCCGGGCAGCTCAAGGACCTCACCGACGAGATCACGGGTGCAGCCGCGGACGAGATCCCGGACGCCGCGTACTCCGCCAACAGCCTCGACGGCAAGATCTACGCCATGCCGGTCGCCGTGCTGCCCGGCGGGCTCTTCTACAGCCAGGATCTGTTCGACGAGGCGGGCATCACCGAGAACCCGACCACGCTCGACGAGCTGGAGAAGACGGCCGCCACGCTCAAGACCGCGGGCATCGACCCGATCGCGCTCGGGGCGAAGGATGCGTGGCCTGCGGCGCACTGGTACTACTGGCTGGCTCTGCGCGAGTGCAGCTCCGACACCCTCGCCGCAGCCGCCGACGAGATGGACTTCAGCGACGAGTGCTGGATCCGCGCCGGGGAGGACCTGGAGTCCTTCGCCGCCACGGAGCCGTTCAACTCCGGCTTCCTGACCACCCCCGCACAGCAGGGCGCCGGCAGTTCCGCCGGCCTCATCGCGAACCACCAGGCCGCGATGGAGCTCATGGGTGCGTGGAACCCCGGAGTCATCGCCTCGCTGACCCCTGACGAGGAGCCGCTCGCCGATCTCAGCTGGTTCCCGTTCCCCGAGATCGAGGGCGGCGAGGGCGAGCCCGGTTCGATGATGGGCGGTGTCGACGGCTTCTCCTGCTCGGTCGATGCGCCCGACGCCTGCGTCGACTTCCTCAATTACCTCGGCACCTCCGACGTGCAGACGGCGTACTACCAGGCGTTCAACGCGCCGCCGGTCAACACCGTCGCCCAGGAGGCCGTCACCGAGCCCTACCTCCAGTCGATCCTCGAGGCGTACAACTCCGCCCCCTACGCGACCCAGTGGCTCGACACCGTCTACGGACAGAACGTCGGCAACGCGCTGAACGTCGCCGTCGTCACCATGCTCGCCGGTCAGGGAACCCCCGAAGACATCGTCAAGGCCGTTCAGGATGCCGCGGCGAAGGCGTGAGGCAGGAGCCCGGCTGGAAGTGATCCTTCTGGCCGGGCCCGCCCTGGTCGTCTTCCTCGCGTTCGTGATCTTCCCCGTGCTGATGGCCGCGTTCTACGGCTTCTTCAGCTGGCAGGGATACGGGCCGCCGACCGACTTCGTCGGCCTGAAGAACTACCTCACGATCGTGCAGGACCCGCTGTTCCTCGACGCGCTCGCGCACAACGGGTTCATCCTCGTCCTGTCCCTGGTGCTGCAGGGACCCGCCGCCATCGCGCTGGCGCTGCTGCTGAACCGGCGGATGCGCGGTCAGTCGCTGATCCGCGTGCTGATCTTCGTCCCGTACGTGATCTCCGAGGTGGTGGTGGGCACCGGCTGGAGCCTGATGCTCCAGACGAACGGCGCGTTCAACGACCTGCTCGAGAAGATCGGCCTGGGATTCCTCGCCACGGACTGGCTCTCGAACCCCGACATCGCGATCTGGACCCTGATGGCGATCATCACCTGGAAGTACGTCGGATTCGCCGTCATCCTCTTCCTCGCAGGACTCCAGGGCATCCCCGAGGAGCTGCACGAGGCCGCAGCCATCGACGGCGCGTCCTACTGGCAGATCCAGTGGCAGATCACGCTGCCACTGCTCGCCCCGACACTGCGCATCTGGGCGTTCCTATCGATCATCGGCTCGCTGCAGCTGTTCGACCTCGTCTACATCATCTGGGGGCAGTACATCGCCTCGACCGCGGGCACCTCGACCATGGCGACGTACATGGTCTCGGAGGGACGCAACGCCGGCAACTTCGGCTACGGCAACGCGGTCGCCGTGGTGCTGTTCCTGATCTCGCTCGTCGTCGCCCTCGTCTACCAGCGCGCCGTGCTCCGCAAGGACACCGACGGCGCGCTCACCGGAGCGTCGGGTCGGCCCCGCACGCGCACGACCCCCGACGCGCAGGTCGCGCCGGAACTCGAGAAGGAGTCCGTCCGATGACCGCCACCTCGGTGCTCGTCACCCAGCGTCCCGGACGCCCGTCCAGGCCGCGGCTCCCCTGGGCGAACCCCACGGTGTACTTCGTCGCGCTGATCGCCGTGGGCCTGATGCTCGCGCCGATCGCGTACATCATCGTCGGCGGGTTCCGCACGAACGCGCAGATCACCACGGATCCCGCGGGCCTGCCCCAGCCATGGGCGATCGGGAACTACCTCGACGTGCTCACCGGCGGGATCTTCTGGCGCCAGGTGCTGAACTCGACGATCGTCGCGCTCGCGACGACCGTGGGCGTCGTCGCACTGGGGCTGATGGCGGCGTACGTGCTGGCCAGATACCGGTTCGCGGGCCGAGGCGTGCTCTACGCGTTCTTCGCCGCCGGACTGATGTTCCCGCTGACCGTGGCGATCACCCCGCTGTACATCGTGGTGCGCAGCCTCGGCCTGATGAACTCCCTCGGCGGGGTGATCCTGCCCCAGATCGCCTTCGCGCTGCCCACGACGATCATCATCCTGGTGCCGTTCCTGCGGGCGATCCCCGACGAGATCCAGGAGGCGGCGTTCATCGACGGCTGCAGTCGCATCGGCTTCTTCTGGCGGATGGTTCTGCCCCTGTCGCTGCCGGGGGTCATCACGACCGGCATCCTGGCCTTCATCGGCAGCTGGAACGGCTATCTGCTGCCGCTCTTCATCCTCAACGACGCCGCGACCTTCACCCTGCCGCTCGGGGTG
Source organism: Microbacterium sp. NPDC097977 (assembly GCF_040302605.1). Taxonomy (NCBI): domain Bacteria; kingdom Bacillati; phylum Actinomycetota; class Actinomycetes; order Micrococcales; family Microbacteriaceae; genus Microbacterium; species Microbacterium sp. NPDC097977. The sequence goes on along the minus strand of NZ_JBEOUR010000016.1, from coordinate 47,918 downwards.
CAGTCGTTCGCGTCGCAGTACTCCGTCGACACCGCGAAGGTGCTGGCCTTCACGTCGCTGTCGATGATCCCCGCACTGATCTTCTTCAGCCTGTTCGAGCGGCGCATCGTCGGAGGGCTCACCGGTGCCGTCAAGGGCTGATCCCGTCGAGCGCGCGATCGCGGACGACGAAGAGAACGAGAAAGAGACCACGATGTCGCAGTCCCCTGGCGAAGCACGCCACTCCCCCCGCGTCGATGCGCTGCTCGCCGAGATGACGCTCGACGAGAAGCAGGCGCAGCTGGTCGGCTTCTGGGTCGATCAGGGCGATGAGGTGGTCGCCCCGATGGCCGGCGAGAAGCAGAGCTCGACCCGGTACGACGAGGCGACCGCCCACGGGATCGGTCACCTGACGAGGGTCTACGGCACCCGCCCTGTCGACCCCGCCGAACGGGCGGCCTGGCTCTGGGCGGAGCAGCGTCGGCTGCAGACGGAGACCAGACTGGGCATCCCCGCCCTCGTGCACGAGGAGTGTCTGACCGGGCTCGCCGCGTGGAAGGCCGCGACCTTCCCCACGCCGCTGGCGTGGGGCGCATCCTTCGATCCCGAACTCGTCGAGGAGGTCGGCCGGGCGATCGGGTCGTCGATGCGCACGCTGGGGGTGCACCAGGGGCTCGCCCCGGTGCTCGACGTGATCCGCGATCCCCGATGGGGGCGGGTCGACGAGTGCATCGCCGAGGATCCGCTGCTCGTCGGACGGGTGGGGACCGCCTACGTCCGAGGGCTGCAGTCCGAGGGGGTGCACGCGACGCTCAAGCACTTCGTCGGCTATTCCGCGTCTCGCGCCGGACGCAACCACGCCCCGGTCAGCGCCGGTCGGCGGGAGATCGAGGACGTGCTCCTCCCCCCGTTCGAGATGGCCGTCCGCGAGGGCGGGGTGCGCAGCGTGATGAACTCCTACGTCGACATCGACGGTGTGCCGGTCACCGCCGACGCCCACTACCTCACCGAGATCCTCCGCGACCGGTGGGGGTTCGACGGCGTCGTGGTGTCGGACTACTTCGCCGTCGACTTCCTGCGCACCATGCACCGCGTCGCGGCCGACAAGGCGGAGGCGGCGCGACTCGCCCTCACCGCGGGCCTCGACGTGGAGCTCCCCTCTCCCGACGCCTATCTGACCCTCGCCGCGCAGGTGCGCGACGGCCGGCTCTCCGAAGCGCATCTGGACCGTGCGGTCGCACGCGTCCTGTCGCAGAAGGAGGAGCTGGGGCTGCTGGATGCCGACTTCACCTCGCCCCCCTCCGACATCGACCTCGACCCGGCGGAGCATCGCGAACTCGCCCGCCGCCTGGCCGAGGAGTCGGTCGTGCTGCTCAGCAATGACGGCGTGCTGCCGCTCGAGGGGAGCGCGCCCTCGAAGATCGCGGTGATCGGTCCCAACGCCGACAGCGCAGACGCGTTGATGGGGTGCTATTCGTTCGTGAACCACGTGCTCGCGCACCACCCCGGGACGCCCGCCGGCATCGCTCTGCCGACGGTCGTCGACGCCGTGCGCGACGAGTTCCCGCTCGCGGAGGTCACCACGACCCTCGGGTGCGACGTCGAGGGCGCCGACCGCTCCGGCATCCCCGACGCGGTGGCGGCCGCACGCGCAGCCGAGCTGGCGATCGTCGTGGTGGGCGATCGCGCCGGGCTGTTCGGGCGCGGCACGGTCGGCGAGGGCAACGACGTCGAGGATCTCGGGCTCCCCGGGATCCAGCGCGAGCTCGTCGAGAGCATCGTCGCGACCGGCACACCGGTGGTCCTGATCGCGATGACCGGTCGCCCGTACGAGCTCGACTGGGCGCTGCCCGAGCGCGCCGGCGCCACGGGCACGATGGTCGGACTCGGGGCCGTGAACGCCCCGGCGCCGGCGACCGTCCCGGCATCCGCTCCCGCCGCCGCGCCCCAGCGACCGGCGGCGGTCTTGCAGACGTTCTTCCCCGGAGAGGAGGGCGCTCCGGCGCTCGCGGGTCTGCTGAGCGGACGCGTGGTGCCGTCGGGTCGACTGCCGGTCTCGCTGCCCCGCTCGGCGGGGGCGCAGCCGTACTCGTACCTGCACGCGGTGCTGGGCGGTCGTACCGATGTGACCAGCGCCGACCCCACACCCGTGCGGCCCTTCGGGTTCGGCCTGAGCTACACGACCTTCACGCACGAGGGGCTCACAGCCCCCGCATCGGTCGCCGCCGGCGAGACACTCCACGCGGCAGTACGGGTGCGCAACACCGGCGCGGTGGCGGCCACGGACGTGGTGCAGCTGTACGCGCACGACGAGGTCGCGAGCGTGGCGCGTCCGGTCGCCCAGCTGCTGGACTTCCGCCGCGTCGCGCTGCTGCCGGGAACCGAGGCGGTCGTGCGCTTCGAGGTGCCGATCGACCGTCTCGCGTTCACCGGGCTCGACGGCGTGAAGCGCGTCGAGCCCGGCACGATCCGACTGTGGGTCGGCGGCGCCTGCGACGAGGAGGAGGCGGTGGCCCGCTTCGAGATCGTGTGACGCGCGACGAGATCGAGTCTCGGCGCGCCCACTCGTGCTCCGAGACCCTGAGCACTCCGGGGCAGTGCCGTATCGTAGGACCGCGCGAATGCAGTGGCTCCAGCTGAGAGCCTTCCGCGCGATGTAGTGAAGGGTCGCATTCATGCCCACTTCCCCCGTCACGCTGCAGCGCCTCCCGGGCGAATACGTCGTCGCACGCTTTCCTGTGTCGTCCGACGTCCGTTCCCTCCTGGTCGACGTGATCGGCGAAGGCCCCTTCGTCTCGATCACGCGCACCCCGCAGGAGATATCCATCGTGTGCCCCGCTGGCTCCGCACCGCCCGACGCCGAGATCGACGGGCCCTGGGCCGCGCTGTACGTCGGTGGCCCCATCCCCTTCGGATTGACGGGAGTGGTGACGTCATTGGTGTCTCCGCTGTCAGCGATCAGCTGCCCTGTGTTCGTCGTCTCCACCTACGACGGCGATGTACTGATGGTTCCCCGCGGAGACGCGGATCGTGCAGAGGACGCACTCACGAACGCCGGTCACCTGCTCATTTAGCCCTGCGGGACCTGTTTGACCAGGAGAACAGCGGCGACGCACTTCCGGTGGATCACGCCGCCAAGGGCGAAGATCAGGAACTACGACGACGGCGCCCAGAGTCGCCGATCGGCGAAACTTCCGATCAGGTCAGAACCCACCGCGACCGCCGCGACGGAGAGCCCCGCCCGCTTCGAGATCGTCCGACGCACGACGAGACGGATGTCGCGCCGCAGCGCTGCTCCCTAGTCGTCCCCTCAGTCCGCCGAGTCGATCACCGTCTCCCGATCGCCGTCGACGAGCAGCGCCTGATCGTCGCGCAGCGGCAGAAGCCGGTGACTCGATCCGTACCGTGCGATGGTCTCGTCGATCAGCGAGGACGGGTAGGGCTCGAGCAGTCCGTCGGCATGGGGGATCACCGTGCGGTCGATCAGCCCCAGGCCTGCGAACTCGGTGAGGGACGGCGCATCGGCGGGGTCGTCCATGAGCGAGGCGGGGGTGATGTCGGGCCCGGCGATGATCGACCCTGCGCTGCATCCGATGTACGGCATCCCGTCGCGCACCCGCTCGGCGAGGACGACGTCGCTCCCCGTGATCGTGAGCGCCTCGAGCAGAGCGAACGTGCTGCCGCCCGCGACATACACGGCGTCGATGGCGGCGAGCGTCGTCGCGAAGGCGGATGACGTGAGATCCCGCACCGTGATGTCGACGATCTCGTGCCCGAGAACCTCGACGGCGCGACGTTCGGCGGCGACGAAGGGCGCACCGGCGTACGCGACCTGGGCATCGCGGATGTAGCCGACGCGCAGGGGCACCCCGGGACGCGCGCCGTCGAGGAACGGACGCATCGCGCCGGGATTGCGGGAGAGAAGGAGGAGCTTCATCCCTCCAGCGTACGAACCGCCCCGACATCGTCCGCCCTCTGGCCGCGGGGTCGCCCTCCCGTGGCCGCGGCCACGTCACCGCGTTCGACCCGGCATTCCGATAGCGGCAGCGATGACGTCCCAGAGCACCTCTGGGTCGTGGGCGCGGCGCCCGAGGAAGAAGCCGTCGATTGCGCCGCTCAACTGCGGCACGAGCTCAGGCCCCGCCGATCCGCCATAGATGATCCTGGTGCCGGGCGGAAGTTCGCCCGTGCTTTCGATCCGGTGCACGACGCTCGCCACGTGATCGGGGCTGGCCGGTTCTGCGGCTCCGATGGCCCAGACCGGCTCGTAGGCGATGACGGGGGGCGATGCGGCGAAGGATGAACCGCCGCGGTCGGGCAACCGGGCGAGCATGGCAGTCCATTGGCCGATGCAGATCTCCGCCGCCGTCTCCGGACTCGTGCGCTCGTGCTCGCCGACGCAGACCAAAGGCTGGAGCCCGCTCCGGAGGGCTGCGGCGAGCTTGTCGCCGACTCGATGCAGGTCTTCGCCGTGGTGGATGAAGCGCTCGGCATGACCGATCTCCACGAACGCCCCGCCCACCTGACGGATGCTCGCGCCGGACACGTCGCCGGTGAACGCGCCGGAATCGGCCCAGGCGAGATCCTGGGCGCCCAGGCGCACCGCTGTGCCCTCGAAGGTCCGGGCGACGGCGTCGAGACTCGCCAGGCCCGGCAGGATGACGAGCTCCACCTCGCCTGATCCGATCACGGGGCCGATGGCGTCGTGCCGGCGGACGGCGCGGGCCCACTCGAGCGTGGTCAGGTGGTCGAAGTACATCTTCAGGCTGACGGCGATCAGCGGCGCAGGCATGTCACCGCTCCGCCTCGAAGCGGGATATCTCGTCGACCTTCGCTGCGGACGCAGAGGTGTCGTCGAAGCGGTACAGCAGCCACTCCTTCACCAGTCGCCGGGCGAGCTCGAGGCCGATCACCCGCTGCCCCAGGGTGAGCACCTGCGCGTTGTTGCTCAGGATCGCGCGTTCGACGGAGTAGCTGTCGTGTGCGGTCACGGCGCGGATGCCGGCCACCTTGTTCGCCGCGATGGCCACTCCGAGACCGGTCCCGCAGATCAGGAGGGCGCGATCGGCGCGCCCCTCGGCCACCTCGCGGGCCGCGGCGATCGCGACTCGCGGGTACGGGGCGTGGCCCGAGACATCCACGCCGACGTCCGTCACCGTGTCGACCCCCCCGTCGAGCTCAAGATCGCGCCGCAGGGCCTCCTTATACTCGAAGCCCGCGTCGTCGGATCCGACGACGATCCGCAGCCCGGTCATCGAGACGCCTCCAGCATGGGCTGGGCGGCGGCCACCACGAGGACGAATGAGACCGCTCCCGGGTCGGGGTGCCCCAGGCCGGCGGCGCCGTGCGAGCGCGCGCGCCCCTGTCTCGCGACGAGGTCCGCGGTACCCGACGCACCCTCCCGTGCCGCGGCCACGGCGGCCGCCCAGGAGGCGGAGAGAGGGCGGTCCGGATCGGCCGCGAGCTCGTCCGCGAACGGCTGCAGCGCATCGACCATGGTCTTGTCGCCCCGCCGGGCGCCCCCGGCGGTCTGCACGGCCTCGGCGGCGGCGGACCATCCGTCCGCCAGCTCCCGGGTGGAGGGGCAACCGTCCGGCAGATGCGTGGACAGTGCTCCGAGGACGAGCCCCCAAAGGGCCCCCGAGGTGCCCCCGGCGTGGTCGGCCCAGGCATCGGCGGCCAGATGGAGGGCGTTCCGTGTGGATCGCGCTCCGCGGGCCGCCGCCGCAGCCGCAGTGAGTCCGCGTCGCATGCCGATGCCGTGATCGCCATCGCCGGCGACGGCGTCGAGGCGTCCGAGGGCCTCCGCCTCGGCATCCACGGCCGATCGGGCCGCGTCGAGGAGCCGCCCGACCATACCGTCTCCCACTGTGCCCTCCACAGTCGTCGTGCGATCCGCCTGGCCCGGCGCTCGCGACGTGGCCGTCGGCGGCGCGTCATCCACCGCCTCCGTCGCGCCCGGCCGGGAGACCCAGGCATTCTCGGTGCGCGTGAAGGCCGGTGCGCCGGACGACGCGCACCAGAGCTCTTCGAGCTCGTCGTCGAGCCAGGTGAGCGTGAGGGAGGCTCCCGCCATCTCGAAACTGGTGACCAGCTCGCCGACCTCCGGTGCCACCAGCACCGCTCCGGCGTCGTCGAGCACCTGGGCCACGTCGCGGAAGAGCACGAAGAGTTCCTCGAGGCTCACCGACCCCAGTCCGTTCACGACCACGGCCAGGCGTGCGCCGTCGAGCGCTTTGCCCTCCTCCGCGAGAGCGGACACCATCATCCGGGCGATCCGTCCGGCCGAGACGAGGGCCGTCTCACTGAGGCCCGGTTCGCCGTGGATCCCCATGCCCACCGCCATGCGGCCGCTCGCGACCGAGAAGAGGGGCTCCGCCGCGCCCGGCAGGGTGCAGCCGGAGAAGGCGACCCCGACCGTGAAAGTGTTCGCGTTCGCGTGCTCGGCGACGGCCGCGACCGCCGCGAGGTCGTCGCCGCGTTCCGCGGCGGCACCTGCGACCTTGAACACCACCAGGTCGCCGGCGACGCCCCGTCGGCGGTGCCGTTCGGAAGCGTCGGCGCTGGAGACGTCGTCGGTCACCCGCACGGTCCGGCAGTTGATGCCCTCGCGACGGAGGCGCTGCTCGGCGAGCGAGAAATTGAGCACGTCTCCGGTGTAGTTTCCGTAGCAGAGCAGCACGCCGCCGCCGTATTCCGCGGCGCGGGCGACGTCGGTGATCTGGGTCGCCGACGGCGAGGCGAAGACCTCACCCATCGCTGCGCCGTCAGCCAGTCCCTCCCCGACGAGACCGGCGAAGGCCGGGTAGTGTCCCGATCCGCCTCCGATGATGAGCGAGACCTTGCCCGCCGCGCCCGGTCGGCTCCGAACGACGCCTCCCGGCACCGCCCTGACGGTGCGCCCGTGCGCTCGTACGAACCCGGTGATCATCTCGGCGCGGAAGTGCTCCGGCGCGTTGAGGACGTAGCTCATGCGACGGTCTGTGCCGGGGTGGCGAGCAGCGATCGCGACCGGTCGTCGCCGGGCCTGATCTGGAGTTTTCGGCCCGTTCCGTCGCGGAACATCTGGAGCGCCTCGGAGTAGTCGTCGAGCGAGAAGGAGTGGCTGATCATCGGCCCGGGGTCGATCGCCCCGGCCTCGAACATCTCCACGGCGCGCCCGAAGGTGTTGAGCACGGCCATGGTGCCGACGATGGTGATCTCGTCGCGGTAGACGCGGAACGGCGAGTACTGGGCGCGGGCCTCCGTGGGCGCCACGCCGAAGTGCTGAAAATGACCGCCGGGCTTGACCCGGCCCAGACCGTCTTCGATCGCGCGCACGTTTCCCGTGCAGTCGATCACCACGTCCCATCGGTCGCGGGAGGCGTCGTCGGCCGAGGCGAGGGCCTGTTCGATGCCGAGCTCACGGGCGGCCTCGAGCCGGGACGGGTTGGTGTCGACGATCGTCACGCTCGCCGCTCCCGCGCGGGGGGCAAGTTGGGCCATCAGCAGGCCCATCGTGCCCGAGCCGTAGACGAGGTAGTGCGAGCCCATCGTGCGCGGCAGCAGATCGTAGCCGCGCAGCGCGCAGGCCAGCGGCTCGATGAGGGCCGCCTGATACAGGTCGGTGCTGTCCTTCAGGCGGTAGACGTTGGCCACCGGAGCCCTGAGGAGCCGCGCACAGGCACCATCGCTGGCGACGACACCGAGGCCGTTCCAGTTGCGGCAGAGGTTCGTCCGGCCGGCGAGACAGAACTCGCATTCGCCGCAGGTGGTGCTGGGATTGACCACGACCGGGTCCCCGACGACCAGATCCGTCACCTCCGATCCGATCGCCGCCACCCGGCCGCTGGCTTCGTGACCGGGGATGAGGGGATAGACGGTGCCCTCGAACTCGCCGTCGTGCACGTGGGTGTCGGTGCCGCAGATGCCGACGGCGGCGACCTCCACGATCACGTCCTTCGGGCCGGGCGACGGCTCCTGGACCTCAGTGAGGGTGACCGATCCGGCTCGGTCGAACACGATTGCGCGCATGGGTTCCTGCTTCCTGGTTAGTCTTCCGGTAGGTGTGGTGTCGCGGCGACGGGTCGTCAGAGGCAGTGGCGCAGGATGCGCGACAGCTCGACGGCCCGGGGGTCCGCTCCACCGGGGGTGGTCATGGGGGCGGGGATGTAGGCGAATGCCAGTCGGTGCAGCGGGTCGGCGAAGGCGAGGGCCCCACCGGCTCCGTCATGGCCGAAGGCCCGGTAGCTGCCGAAGGGCATCCGCGGCTGTGGCTTCATGAACACCACGCCGAAGCTCATCTCGTCGTCGACGACCACGTCGTGTCCGCTGACGTGGAGGCGAGCCATCTGCTCGAGCGTCTCCTGGCTCACGAAAGTCGTCCCGAACTGCCCGAGTGCGGCGGCGTAGAGGCGGGCGAGTCCGCGGGCCGAGCCCGTTCCGCCCGAGGCCGCGGGTCCGGCCTCACGAATCTCCCGTGTGTTCGGGCCGAAGGCGGATAGGCCCTCGTCCACCGAGCCGAGCAGACGCCCGAAAGCGGCGTCCGCGAGCGTGTCCGTGAGAAGGGCGGGCCCGTCCGCGGGAGCGGGGTCGGCTCCGCGCGGGGGAAGGACCGGCCGGTATCTGCCCTCATATGCCGTCGGCAGTCCGAGATAGAAGTCGATGCCGTGCACCTGCCGCACGTCGGACTCGTAGATCGACCGCAGGTCTCGGCCGGTCGTGCGGCGGGCGAGCTCCTCCATCAGGATGCCGATGGTGAGTCCGTGATAGCCGAACATCGCCCCCGGGTGCCAGAGCGGTGCGGCAGCGGCGAGGCGTGCGGCTCCGCGTTCCGAATGGAGCACATCCTCCTGCGTGACGCCTCCTTCCGGTGCCGGTAGCCCGGCCCGGTGCGACAGCAGCTGCCGCACGGAGATCGAGCCCTTTCCCCGGGCCGCGAACTCCGGCCAGTACGAGGCGACCGTCGCGTCGAGCTCGAGCAGGCCGTCGTCGATGATGGTCGCGAGGGCCAGAGCGGCGACGCCTTTGGTGACGGAGAAGACACCCGTCACGTCATCAAGGCCGAGGTGGGGCCCGCCTGCGAGATCCACCACGCAGATGCCGTCGACGTAGGCGCAGAGCTGTGCGCTGAATTCCGGGTCGGCGTCGAGGAAGGCGTCGAAGGCATCGCGCACGGCGTCGAATCCCGGAGCCCACGTCCCCTGCCGAACGGTGGCGTTCATGCCGCATCCTCCGTGATCGCCGTGCGGTCGGCGCGGAGATCGTCCCAGCCGCTCGGCAGCATGGGCAGCCTGACGCTGCGTGGTGCGTAGGTGCGCGACATCAGCCGCCGCTCCCCCGCGACACCCGGCGCACTGGTGGTGAACACGTCTGACCGGCGTTCGCGTTCCAGGGCGCCGAGGATGCTCGGTGAGCCGTGGGTCCACGGCCCGATCACGCCGTAGGGGTACGCCCCGTCATCAGAATCGTTCTGGAACGGCACGAACCGGCCACTCGAGCCGAAGGTGCCCCGGCTGTTCTGAAGGTCGTCGGTGCGCGGGGGGAGCTTCGCTGCGGTGGCCACCAGCCTGGATCGGATCGTCATCTCGCGGGTCAGCCCTTCACCGCACCTGCGGCGAAGGCGTCGATCAGACGCCGCCGCAAGATCGCATAGACCACGAAGACGGGCAGGATACTGACCACGACGCCGGCGGCCAGCCGGCCGAGGTCGACGTCAGCGCCCTGGAAGGCGCCCTCGTTACGGAGCAGGGGAAGAGCGACCTGCACCGTGTAGGAGGTGCTGTTGGTGATGACCTGCGCGAAGATGTACTCGTTCCAGGCGGCGAGGAAGCAGAGGATTGCGACGGTCGTGAGACCCGGCACCACGATCGGCAGCAGCACGTGGCGCAACCGCGACGCCAGGCCGGCCCCGTCGAGCTCGGCCGACTCCTCGATCTCTTTCGGGATGGCGCGGAAGAAGGGCACCAGCAGCAGCACGGCCAGCGGGATGTTCATGGCCGCGTAGAACAGGATCAGGAAGAACAGCGGAGCCTGGATCAGCCCGGAGCGCACGGCGATCAGGTAGACCGGCACGAGCACCGCGAACTGCGGGATGAGGAACGCCAGTCCGAATGCCAGCTGGGCACCCGAGGAGAACCGGTTCACGCGCCGGGCGATGCCGTGGGCGGCCGGTGCAGCGAACAGGATGGTGAGCACCACGGATCCGGCCGCGACCAGGAGCGAGTTGCCCTCGGCCGCCACGAGGTTCACGGCGTCGTTCGCATCGAAGAACTTCTCGAAGCTGAAGGAGCTGGGAAGCCCCAACGGGTTCAGGGATATCTCGGCGTTCGTCTTGAACGCGCTGACCACCACGTAGTAGAGGGGAACCAGGATCGCCGCGGCATAGAGCACGACCGGGATGTAAGCGGCGGTCCAGCCGGCGGCGGAGCGGAAGCGGAGGGATCGCATGGTCAGTCCTTCGTGCGGAACGCGTAGCGGATGATGCCCATGCCCAGCAGACCCACCAGCAGGCCGACCACGCCGATGGTCTGGCTGTAGCCGAGCCGTCCCGAGACGAAAGCCTGGTCGTAGAGGTAGAAGGACAGGGTCATGGTGGTGGAACCCGGTCCGCCTTTGGTGAGCAGGAGGACCGTTCCGGCCGAACCGAGGAACAGCCAGAGGAACTGCAGCATGGTCATGAGGCCGATGAAGTCCTTCGAGAGCGGCATCGCGATAGCGAAGATCTCGCGCCAGATGCCTGCGCCGTCCAGCCTGGCCGCTTCGTACACCTCATCGGGGATCCGGCCGAGCGCCGAGGAGAAGATCACGGCCGTGGCACCGATGCCCGCCCAGGCTTCGGTGGCGATCACCGCGGCCAGCGCGGTGGCGGGGTCGGCGAGCCAGACCCGGCCCAGGTCGCCCAGGCCGATGACGTCGAGGATGCTGTTGATGGCGCCGTTGGGCTGGTAGAGGCCTGTGAACATCATCGCCCGCGCAGATGCCGAGACGATCCACGGGGTGAAGAAGATGATGGAGAGCACCGCGTGCCCGCGCGGCCGGCGGGAGAGGAAGAAGCCCAGCAGGAAGCCGAACGGGATGATCAGCAACAGCCCGATCCCCACGTAGAGGATCGTGTTGACGACCGCCACGCGCAGGATCTGATCCTGGAAGAGATAGGCATAGTTGTCCAGCCCATTGGGCTGGGGGGAGGCCACGAGGCTGTTCCAGCTGAAGAAGCTGAGCACGATCATCGCAACGAGAGGCGCCACCATGAACAGCCCATACCAGGCCAGAGCGGGAGTGACCTCCGCGACCTGGCCGGCGGCCCCCCGGCGGCGGGCCGAAGCACGCCGCCGGGGGGTGTCGATCACTGTGCCTGCCACGCCTGCTCCAGGCTCTGCGTCAGCTGTTCCGCGGTGGTGCCGGGCACGAAGGCCTGGGTGCTGGCGCGGAAGAAGGCGCTGGTGACCGTCGGCGAGAGCGAGTTGTACGTCGGCGTGTAGACGGTGGTCGCGTCAGGCAGCTGCTCCTGCGATGCCACGTTCAGCGACGGGAGTGCCGAGGTGTCAAGGGTGAGGTACCCCGGCTTCGCCGGCGAGATGTAGCCGATGTTCACGAACTGCGCGAGGTTCTCCGGTTCGTAGAGGAACGAGATGAACTTCTGCACGGCGTCGATGTTCTTCTGCCCGTTCGGCGACACCCACACCCCGGTCGACTGACCGGCGAAGCTCACCGGCTTGGAGATCGGCGACGACGACGCCAGCGGGAAGCCGCCGAGCTGGATGTTCACGTCGGGGAAGGTGCTCTCCGCGTTGCCGTAGCCCCAGGACCCGTCGAAGAGCATCGCCGCCTCGCCCGCGCCGAACGCCGCGATCTGGTCGGAGTAGCTCAGGCCTGCGGAGTCGTCGGCGAAGACGCCGGCCGCCTGGAGTTCCAGGATGCCGTCGATCACCTTCTGGCCGGTGGCGCCCGACCAGTCGCCGGAGGCGTACAGCTCGGTCACCTCTTCTTCGCTCAGCAGCGAGAGGGCGACGAGGGTGACCACGGCCGGTGCGGGGTAGTCCGCACCACCCACCACGAACGGCTGCACGCCGACGGCGCGGAGCGCCTTCGAATCAGCGATGAGTTCGTCCCAGGTGGAGGGAGGAGCACTGATGCCGGCCTGGGAGAAGAGGTCCATGTTGAACCACATCGGCCAGTTGTATCCCTCGAGGGGGAAGGCCTGGAGCGCGCCGTCGGAGGTCTTCCATGCCGACAAGGCGTTGTCGGCGAAGACGTCGCTCAGGCCCCATTCATCGAGGTAGGTCGACACATCGACGGTGGCGCCGTTCGCGAGCCACGTGGTGGGGTCGCCCACCAGGTTCGTCAGGACCAGATCCTGCTCGTTGCCGGCGACCACTGACTTGCCGTAAGTGGTCGGCAGATCGGTCTGCAGCACGAAGTCGTTGGTGACCGTGATGCCGGTCTCCTTCTGGAAGTCCGCGGCCATCGTCGTGAGCCAGGCGCCGGCTGGGCTGTCGGCGGAGTAGAGACTGAGCGTCGTGACGGTGTCGTCGCCGCCGCTCGATGGAGCGTCTCCCGTGGAGCAGGCCGCTGTTCCGAGAGCCAGGGCGACGACGGTGCCTGCCGCGAGGGCGGCCCGGCGTGTCCGGCGGGTGGTGGGTGATGTCATTGCTGTGGTGCCTTTCTCGTCATTGAGGGTGTGAGGTGGAGAGTCAGGAAGTGGAGTCGAGCGGTGCCATGGCGATGATCGCGGCATCGAAGGGCGCGAGGGACGTCTCGAGATCGGCACGGCCGGCCATGCGGACGGTCACCTCACGCCGTTCGCCGGCTTCGCTGATCAGCACGATGCTCGGTTCGCCGTCTGGACCGTGCACGAGGTCACCGTAGACGTCGGGTGCCGAGACCTGCACGGGACCCGCCGCGTCGGCGATCTCGGCGAGGGCCCGGTAGAGCCGAACGATGCTACTGCGATCGACGAAGCCGGTGCGCGCGGCGAACAGCTCGACCGGGTAGGTGCAGAGCACCAGCCGGCCCGCGCCCGTCTCGTGCACGAGGAGTGCCGGGCGCCCCTCGGCATCCCGGGCGACGACGCGCGCCTCGGTCGCCTCGACCGGGAGGACGGCGCGGGCGATGTCGGGGCCGCCGACCGGGAGCACCAGTTGCTCGCCCGCGGCCAGATCGCCGAACGCCTCCTCGAAGTGCAGCACGACGGTATCGCCTGTGACAGGCTCGGCGAGGCCGTACCGTGCGGCGTGGCGCACACCGAAGGTCTGGTCGACGCCCGGCCACCACCAGCCGCGCTGGTTGAGGGTCTCCCCGCAGCTGAAGCTGACCCAGACGGTGGACCCGGCGCGGGCGGCATCGGCGAGGGCCCGAGCTCCCGGCGTGGTGATCGCCTTGGCCGACGGCACCACGAGCAGGGGCAGCGCCGGCACGTCCGCGTCGTCGCGGACGATAGCGGGGGCGAGGTCGGCGAGCCGGGCGGCGATATAGCCCTCGAGCAGTGCGTCTCGCAGGGCGGGGGACTCCTCCGGCCCCCAGAAGGGGAACCCGCCGTCGAAGTAGCTGCTCACCACGAGGCCGGTTCGGGTCGATGCTCTGGTCGCGTGCGCGAGTCCGCGATCGCGGACCGCCCTGGCGAACGCGCCGAGTTCACGCAACGCGGGTTTCGGGGTGCCGTCGGCCGTGGTGAGCCCGAAGTGCAACTCGAACGGGCGGTGGTTGTAGGGTTCCTGCGCGTCGAGGTCGAAGTCGGTGTTGTTCCAGCCGAGCCAGCCCGTCACTCCGGCGGCCAGGGTCGAGTGGAGCACCTGACGGTAGTAGTCCGCCGCGTTGTCGTCGGCGGCGAACTCGCTGGTGACGCCGAACTCCTCCATCACGACCGGCTTCCCGTGAGGCGCGCACAGTTCGGCGTTGAAGGCGGGGATGAGGTTCTGCCGAACCGGGTCGTCGTTCATGTGGTACGAATGCGGACCGATCCAGTCGGTGAGCGGGGCCGACCACGACAGCCGGAACCCGTTGTCCTGGCCCATCACCTCCAGACCCCACGCCCCGTCGCCGAGGGAGACGGGCTGGGTGGCTCCGGCCGCCCTGACCGCCGCCACCATGAGCTCCGACCAGGTGCGCACGGCCGCGCCGTCGACACGCTCGACCGGGCCCATCAGGCCTCCTCCGCCCCCGTAGAGCGGCATCTCGTTCGAGATCAGCCAGCCCGCCACCGCGGGGTGCTCGGCGAAGCGCTCGGTCATCTGCTGGATGAACCACGCCTGCCGACCCACCATCCAGACGTCGGTGTAGAGGTCGCGTCCGTTCCGCCAGGCCGGGTCCCAGTTCTGTCCCGACATGTGCCCGACGATGAAGGTCGGAATCGTGGTGAGGCCCGTCTCGGAGTGGAGGTCGAGGAAACGGGCGAAGGCCCGGCAGAGTTCCTCGTCGATCTCGTACGGCTCGGGGTGGAAGTCTGGCCAGAAGAAGAACGAGCGGGTGACGGTGAGGGAGTGATCGGCGAGCGTCTGCAACTCCTCGCGCACGACCGTCTCGTCGAAGCTGCGCCACATGAATGGGCCGCCGACGCGGGACCAGAAGTTCACGCCGATCCAGGCGTCGGGCAGGGCCGTCATCGGCCGGGCGATGTCAGGAATGGTCACGGTGCTACGGACTCCGTTCACGTCATTGGGAGAGGTTGCCTCGACAGTAGCCCTAAAACAGCTCACGTGCAATATTTTCAGAACGTCTGTCGTACAGTGGTCTCCGTGGCAGGCAGAAAAGCGCGGGGACCGTACGCGAAATCGGTCGCGCAGCGCGACAACATCCTCGCGGCCGCGCGTCGCGTGTTCGCCCAGTTCGGCTACAGCGGTTCGTCGATGCGCGGCATCGCCGAAGAGGCCGGCATCACGTTCACGGGGCTCCGTCATCACTTCGCGACGAAGGACGAACTGCTCATCGCGGTGCTGGAGCAGCGCGATCAGGAGCACAGCACCCAGCAGGCGGACGTGCACGGCATGGACCTGCTCGATGCCCTGGTGGCACTGCTGGACCAGGTGCTGGAGGATCCCGCCATCACGGAGGTGTTCACGACGGTGTCCGGAGAGGCCGTCGGTCGGGACCATCCCGCTCATCAGTTCTTCGTCGACCGGTATGCGCGCATCCGTGCCCAATTCGCGGGCGAACTGAGGGCCGCCGAAGCCGCTGGCGGTCATCTCGCCCTGGAACCTGAGCAGGCTGCCGTCCTGCTGGCCGCCATCATGGACGGCCTGCAACTGCAATGGCTGCTCGACGAGTCGGTCGATGTGCACGGGGCGTTCGCGGCCTTCATCCGGCTCGCCCGCGGCTGAGCCCTCGCTCCTCGGCCGTGAGCCGATCCTCCCGTCCCTCCCGATCCTCGCTCAGGAACTCCGCGGCGATCGTGCAGCAGGCAGGCGGCCGAGAGCGCCTGCTCGTCGTCTCTCCTCCGTCAACGACGATCCGGGTCAGTACGTCTAGCCCCGGACGGCCGCGATGAACGCCCCGACGTGCTCCTGCAGCCTGAGGATGCGCATCTCACGGGCGAGCTCCCGGTCGTATCCCTCATAGGCCAAGGGCGGCAGCATCCGCACGTTCCGCGAGCATCCGAACTCCGCGCACAGCAGGGTCCCGATGCTGTCGCCCTTGCGGCCGGCGGGGCCCGCCTTGCGTGCGACGTAGAGCTGCACGTCGTTGCGGAGCGTCACGTCCTCGCACCAGGAGCACTGCGCCCTGGCGAGAACGCGCTGCTCCGCCCGCTGCAGCATGACGCCGGTGACGACGTCGTCGACCCAGGCGACGACGTATGAGCGACGGGGGAGCTTCGGATCGACCCAGCCGAGGTAGTCGAGCTTCTCGACGTCGAGGTCGGCGAAGCCCGGGGGCAGGGTCAGGTCGGAGACCTCTTTGCGGGAGGCGTTGAGGAAGGAGGCGCGCAGAGTGCGCTCGTCGATGGGACGCATGAGGGTGCAGACTTTCGTGTCGGCCGCGCGAGGCGGCGGGCCGCCGAGCGGCGGCAGGAGAAGAGGGAGCGCATCACGACGGATGCGGGTACGACGGGCCACCGGGGACGGGATGTTCCGCCTCCGGCCGATCGTCAGCCTCTGTCCGTGGCGCGGAATGCGCCCACGGCTCCGTTCCGCGCTCTACCCGGCGTCCGGGGAGCACTCTTCGACAACAGCACCCGGAGAGTCTACGCCCGTTTGTTTCACCGCGTGTCGGTCCCGGTTCCCTCGGTGTCGCGACCGACCTACTCTTGCCGGAACGTCCACTCACGAAGGAGACCACCGTGTCCACGCCGCTGAACAGCCTTCCGCCCCTCTCGGTGCGTGAGCGTTCCGCGTGCATGTGCCGGCACGGCTTCGCGTGCTCCTCCTTCGCCGACGGCCACGCCCTGCACCTCATCCAGGCGCGCATGGCATCGGCGACGCCGAGCGACTGGGTCGATGCGGTCGTGGAGCACGCCGACGCGCTCTCGGGAACCCTCGCCGTGCGCACACTCGACGGCACCGCCCACGAGATCTGGAGTGCGGCGGGGGCCGCTCTCGAAGCTCCCGTCGGCACCCCGGTCGCGCTGCACGTGCGCTACGGCGTCCTGTCCGTGGGGCGGACGCAGTTCAACATCGCACTCGTCTGAGACGTTCGGGGAGCGAGCCTCAGGCGCTCGCCATCATCATGTCCTTCACTGCCATGCAGGCATCCATGCAGTCCTTGCAGGCCTGAGCGCACATCCGGCAGACTTCGCTGTGATCCGCATGCTGCATGCACTCGTCCATGCAGGTCTGGCACATGGCGATGCAGGCGTCGAGCATCGCCATCATCGACGCGGGGGTCATCCCCTGCATCCGCAGCATCGACCTCATCATGGTGCCCGCCATGTCGGCGCAGTTCATGCACGCGGGGCTGCAGTCCATCATCTGCGTCGAGCACACGGTGCACGCCTGCTCGCATGCCGCGCAGGCGTCCATGCACGCCTGCAGGACGGACATGTCCATCGCCGCCATGTCGGGCATCGACTTCATGCTCTGCGTCATGGCGCCCATCATCATCGAGTCCATCTGTACCGCCTCCGTCGTCGGCCGCAGCCGGGGTGAGAACGGGCAGGACCACCCGCCTGAGGGCCAGGCTAGTCCGCCCGGACGTCCACGTCGACGGTCGATCCGCGGCTCTCACGAGCCGCGCTCGTTGTCAATCCCGTGTGCAGCATCCGTGGCCCGTGCGAGGTTGGTCGGACATTGATCGACAGATGAGAGGACGGCACGCCATGAGCGGAGCAGACGACATCAAGAACTCGGCCGAGAAGGTCGGCGGCAAGATCAAAGAGGGCGTCGGCAAGGTCACCGACAACGAGAAGCTCGAGGCCGAGGGCCGCGCCGACCAGACCAAGGCGTCGGCCAAGCAGGCCGGCGAGAACGTGAAGGATGCCGCGCACAACGCCGGCGAGAACCTTCGGGACGGTCTCAAGGACTGAGTGTCCCTCACCGGCGGGCGCGAGCCCGCCGGTGCAGTCCCGCCGACGAGAGAGGAGTAGAGGTCATGCCCGGACGCAGGAACAGTTCGCTCAAGGATCCGGAGCTCTACGAGGAGCTCCGAGACGACGGCGCCTCGAAGGAGAAGGCCGCGCGCATCTCGAATGCGGCGGCGAGGGACGGCCGCAGCGCGGTCGGCAGACGCGGCGGAGAGCATGGCGACTACGAGGACTGGACGGTCTCGGAGTTGCGCGCCCGCGCCAAGGAGCTGGGCTTGTCGGGCTACAGCCGCATGCGCAAAGAGAAGCTGATCTCCACGCTCAGGGACCACTAGGTTCACCCCCGTGGCCCGATTCGGCATCGAAGAGGAGTTCGTACTGCTCGATGAGCAGACCCTCGT
Organism: Microbacterium sp. NPDC097977; assembly: GCF_040302605.1. NCBI lineage: Bacteria > Bacillati > Actinomycetota > Actinomycetes > Micrococcales > Microbacteriaceae > Microbacterium > Microbacterium sp. NPDC097977. Next base: position 30,107 of record NZ_JBEOUR010000016.1, on the reverse strand, counting down.
CCCCTCGGGCATGAGCGTCGAGGCGCGCGACGAGATCCTGCGAGACGTCGGTCCCGGCCTCACCGCGGAGTACCTCACGTGCCAGCTCGAGTCGGCCACCGCGCCCGTCACCACCACCGAGCAGGCCAGGGCGGATCTGCGGCGAACGCGCAGTCGTCTGGGACGCGCGGCCCAGATGCACGGCGCCATCGTCGCCTGCTCCGGCACGCCGTTCATCTCCCCCAACCGCTTCGTGGTCTCGTCCTCCCCCCACTACGACGCCGTCTCGGCGCAGCTGGGTGAGATCACGCGCGAGCACGAGGTGAACGGGGTGCACGTGCACGTCGAGGTCGACGGCGACGAGGAGCGCGTACGCGTGCTCAACCGCATCCGCGCCTGGCTGCCCACCCTGCTCGCGCTGACCGGCAATTCCCCCTTCACCCACGGCCGCGATTCCGGATTCGCGAGCTGGCGCAGCATCCTGATCCACCGGATGCCGTCGTCGTGGAGCCCTCCGCACTTCGAGGACCTCGACGACTACCGCACCCGCATCGATCAGCTCATCTCGATGGGGGCGATCGCGGATGCGAGTTCGCTGTCATGGACGGTGCGGCTGTCGGAGCGCTTCCCGACGGTCGAGGTGCGGGTGTTCGACGCGCAGCTCGATTCCGAAGACACCCTTCTCGCCGCCGCCCTGTGTCGCGGCATCATGACCAGCGACGCCTTCGACGCAGCGGCGCCGATGCCGCTCGACGTGATCGACGCGTCGCTGTGGACGGCCGCACGATTCGGGCCGGATGCGCGACTCGTCGATCCGCTCACCGGCGAGGTCGCCTCCGTCCGACGCATCAGTGCGGGTCTGCTCGACCGTCTCACCCCGACCCTCGATCGACTGGGCGACGCCGATCTCGTCGCCGAGGGGCTCGCGCGCATCGCGACGGACGGCACCGGAGCGCAGCGGCAGCTGCGCGCCTACGCCGAGAACGGCACCGCGGGGCTGCGCGACCTCTACCTCGAGGGCACCGCGACGCTCTGACGCGCGCGTCGGCGGCGCCGCCCCGGCCGTCCCCGGGCGGGAGTAGTGTCTGGCTGTGGCCACCTCCCGCTTCGCCCCGCTCCAACGTCTGGTGATCTCGGTCGCCGTGCTCGCCTCGTTCGTGACGTTCCTCGATGGGACGGTGGTGACCGTCGCGCTGCCCGCGATCAGCAGGGAGCTCGGCGGCGGCATCACGACCCAGCAGTGGGTGGTCGACGCGTACCTGATCACCCTCAGCGCCCTGATCCTCCTCGCGGGGTCGCTGTCCGACGCCTATGGCCGGGTGCTCGTGATGCGCATCGGGTTGATCGCGTTCGGCGTCGCGTCGGTCGCGGTGGCCGCAGCGCCCGATCCGCTCATCCTGATCATCGCCCGGGCTGCGCAGGGAGCGGCCGGTGCTCTGCTGGTGCCGAGTTCACTGGCCCTGATCACGGCGACCATGCGCGCCGACGTGCAGTCACGCGCGATCGGCACCTGGACGGCATTCACGACCGGCGCTCAGCTGGTCGGCCCGCTGCTGGGCGGACTGTTCGTCGACTACCTGTCGTGGCGGTTCGTGTTCCTCATCAACGTGCTCCCGATCGCCGTCACGCTGGTGCTGCTGTCGCGTCTGAAGCTCGCCGAGAAGCCGAGCGGCGTGAAGGTCGACTGGCTCAGCGGCGCCCTGTGCGCGATCGGCCTCGGCGCGGTCGTGTTCGCGCTGATCGAGCAGCCGAACCTCGGCTGGCAGTCCCCCGCGATCTGGGTGCCCGGCCTCACGGGGGCGGCCCTGTTCGCGTGGTTCCTGGTGCGCCAGCAGCGTTCGACCGCTCCCCTCATGCCGCTCTCGCTGTTCCGCGTGCGCGACTTCGCCTGGGGCAATGTGGCGACCCTGTTCGTGTACGCCGCCCTCTCGCTCAACGGCTTCGTGGTCGGCGTCTACCTGCAGCAGGGTGCGGGGCTCACCGCCACCGCCGCGGGGCTCGCCAGCCTGCCGCTGACGATCCTGATGATCCTCCTCAGCTCACGCGCCGGATCGTGGGCGGGCAGGTTCGGGCCCCGCATCTTCATGACGGTCGGACCGATCGTCATGGCCGCGGGTGCGCTGCTTCTGCTGACGGTCGCCGAGAGCTTCGACTACTGGTGGCAGGTGCTGCCGGCCATGATCGTGATGGGACTCGGTCTGTCTCTGACGGTCGCGCCGCTCACCTCGGCGATCCTCGGGGCCATCGACGAGTCGCGCTCCGGCATCGCATCCGCCGTCAACAACGCCGTGTCCCGTGTCGCGGGCCTGCTCGTCGTGGCGATGCTGTCGACCATCATCGGCGGCACCCTCGATCTCGCGGGCTTCCACAACGCCGCTCTGGTCACCGCGAGCCTGCTCGTGCTCGGTGGCGTGGTGTCGTGGATCGGCATCCGTCGCAACCCGGCCGAAGACGCGCCCGCCGAGACGGTCGACGGAGCCTCGACGCCCATCGGTTGACCGTGTCGGTGGCCGGGCGCAGACTGAGTTCACCGCCCGAGCATCCGGAGGTCCGTCATGAGCAGCACCCCGTCTCCCCTTCCGCCCATCGTCGATGCCGACATGTGGCGTCGCGATCTCGAGGCACTGCATGTGCGCGAGAAGGCGGCGACCCGTGAACTCGACGCGATCGCCGCGCAGCGGCGTCGTCTGCCGATTGTGCAGCTGCCGCCCTACACGCTCATCGGCGCCGACGGGCCGGTGGGTCTCGCCGAGATCTTCGGCGAGCATCCGCAGCTCATCGTGTACAACCACATGTGGTCCGACGGCAACGAGTGGCAGTGCCCCGGCTGCACCGGCTTCACCTCGCAGTTCACACGGCTCGACGTGCTCGAGCGGTACTACGACGCGCGCTTCGTGATCGTGACGAACGGACCGATCGACGAGGCCCTGGCGTATCGCGACCGGGTCGGCAACCGGATGGACTGGTACTCGAGCGCCGACAGCACCTTCGGCGCGGACATGGATGCCGGGCCGAACGAGGGCTTCGCGGTGAACGTCCTGCTGCGCGACGGTGACACCGTGTACCGCACGTGGCACACGAACGGCCGCGGCACCGAGCGCCTCAGCCACGTGCAGGGGCTGGTGGACCTCCTCCCCTACGGCCGCCAGGAGGAGTGGGAGGACTCGCCCGCCGGATGGCCGCAGCACGGCACGTACGATCAGGGGATGGGTTCGAAAGAGATCGCCGCACTGTACGGGGCCGGCAACTGAGGCGCGTGACGGCCGCGGTGGCCGCGGCCCTGCTCGCCCTCGCTCTGGCCGGCTGCGCGCAGGCCTCGGCGCCGGATGCCGCGGATGCCGCTCTCCCGCCGGCGGGCGCCACCCCCGATTACCAGCTCGGCGGCGGCTACGATCCGGCAGACGGCGTCGGCATCGTGGGCCGCGATCGGTCGGACGAACCGGCGGACGGACTGTACTCGGTCTGCTACGTCAACGGGTTCCAGACGCAGCCCGGTGAGCTCGAGTCCTGGCCGAGGGACCTGGTGCTGCAGCGCGGCGGCGAGCCGGTGTTCGATCCGGACTGGCCGGATGAGGCTCTGCTCGACACGTCGACGGACGATCGACGTCAGCGCATCGCCGAGACCGTCGGGGCCTGGATCGAGGGGTGTGCGACGTCGGGCTTCGACGCGGTCGAGTTCGACAACCTCGACTCGTACACGCGATCTCATGACGCGCTCACGCTCGACGACAACCTCGCCCTCGCCACCCTGCTCGTCGATGTCGCCCACGCCTCGGGGCTCGCGGCAGGGCAGAAGAACGCGGCGGAGGATGCGGTGGTCCTGCACGAGCGCGCCGGGTTCGACTTCGCCGTGGTCGAACAGTGCGCGGTCTACGAGGAATGCGGCGTCTACGCCGCCGTCTACGGCGATGCCGTGATCGACATCGAGTACAGCGACGAGCTCCCCCGGTCGTTCGGCGAGATGTGCGCCGATCCCGAGTCCCCGGCCTCGATGGTGCTGCGCGACCGCGACCTCGTCACTCCGGATGTCGAGGGGTACGTGTTCGAGACCTGCCCATGACCGTCGCCGCGCGAAGGGCGTGAGTAGGCTGACCCCGTGAGCATGACGGGGGATCACGAGGGAGCGGGTCATGACACCGCCCCGCCCGTGCTGTCCGCGCGCGCGATCATCGCGCGGTGGGGTCGGGCGATCCTCGACGTACCACGGGGAATCTGGATCGCCGCGGCGACGGCCACCGCTGTCCTGCTCGTGGTGGGCGTGACGGGCGGTTTCACCCGGGCCACCGTGCACCCGCCCGAACTCGGCGTCGGCGACGAGGCACGCATGTCGACCTACGCGATCACGGTGCTCGGCGCCGAGGTCGCCACGGAGATCGAATCCGAGTATCTGAGCGCCGACCCGGGCGAAAAGCTCCTCGTGATGACCACGCGCATGGAGAACCTGACGGATGCTCCGATCGGCGTCGGCACCACCGCCGACCGCACTTCCACCAACATCATCAATATCCCGGGCCCACTCCTCGATCTGGCGGATGCGACGGCGACCGATGCCTCCGTGTCGGTCTGGCGCGCCGACGGCTCGGCCGGACAGGTGATCCTCCAGCCGGGCGTGCCCAGTCAGGTCACCTTCGCCTGGACCGTGCCGGAGGAGGCGCTCTCGGACGGCGAGGTCTCGCTCGACGTACACGAGGCGGAGGTGCGTCGCGGGAGAGTGCTGATCTCGTCGACTGCGGTCAGCTGGCGCGCCGCAGAAGTCGGCGCGCGCATCACCGTCGCCGCGGAGGATGCGCGATGAAGCGCGCCCGCCCCTGGATCCTGGGCGGCGTGCTGCTGCTCGGCGCCGGAGCGCTCACCGCCGTCACCCCCGGCGACGACGCGGTGATCGGCCCCCTTCTGCTGCGTGGGGCGGTCGGCGACGCCGTGCAGTCGCGCTCTCTGATCGCGACGGCGTCCGACGCGACCTTCGCCGATGAGGTCGCCGTTCCCACCTCCCACTGGAGCGCAGAGGGCAACTGGCTCGTGGTGAGGGTCACCGCCTCTGCACCCACCACCGAGGCGGATGCCGCGATCCAGCTGGCGGCGCTGGCGATCGGCGACCGCGTGTTCCACTCCAGCGAACGGGTCGCGACGACTCTCAAGGGTGCACCGCTGCGGGTCGGCACGGACACCGAGGGCATGCTGGCGTTCGAGCTGCCTCCCGACGTCGTCGCGGGAACCGCGGAGCTGCGCCTGACCACCTCGTATTACACCGCCGAGCTCGACGACCTCATCGCCATATCCCTCGCTCTGGACGACCTGCCACGAGTTCCGACCCTCGACATCGAGGCCCCCGCATGGAGCACTCCGTGAGCTGGTGGCGCAGGCAACGCACGGCGCTGATCGCGCTCGTCGTCGCCGCTGTCGCGATGGTCGCGGTCACGATCTGGCTCGACATCCTGCCGAGCGCGCGTCCGACCGACCGGGTCGTCGAGGCCGACACGAGCGTCGACATCGCCGGGCAGACCCTGACACTCGGCGCCACCGAGTGGGGCGAGTTCGAGGCTCCGTCGGGCTCGCGCACGCTCAGCGTGCGGTTGTCGTCGAGCGGAGGTCTCGACGCCTCGCTCTGCGGCCGGTCGACACTCACCGAGCCGGACTCATCGCGCACCTGGATCAGCTCGCGAAAGGGCCTCGAGGTCTCGTCCGATGACGGCGAGAGCTCATGCACCGTCGAGACGGATGCGTACCGGATCCTGCTCGTCTTCCTGCTTCCCGACGACGCCGACGGGCCGTTCCGGCTCGACATCGAGGGCAGCGACGACGATCTCGCCCGGTTCGACATCGACCCGTGAGGGTCGGGTGTCGAGCTCTGACTGAGGTCGACCGAGCACCCCGTCGTATGCCGTCACGACGATCGCGACCCTGAGCGGCTCGGTCACTGCAGCGACCGCCACAGTGACCAGGGGGAAGAGTCCGGCCCAGAACGATGCCTCGTGGCCGCCGATCAGCTGAAATACGGCGCGGGTCCCCGCCTGCTCGGCGAGCGCCCAGGCCGCGTAGGCGAGCGCGTAGGCGCCGTAGAGCAGCGGTCCTCCTCGCCAGATCACGGTGACTGCGGCCCACAGCCCTTCCAGGCGCATCACCAGGGTGCGCGCGACGCTCATCGCCGCGCTCCGCGCCGCGCCTCGCGCCGCCGCTCCCCCCCAGCGCCCGAGAGAGGGGGTGGAATCGAAGGTGGTGCCGAAGATCACGCCTGCGACCGTCAGCCAGGCCGCAGGCACGATGAGGGCCGCGACCAGGATGCCGACGACCCAGGCCGCTCCCTCCCACACGATCGCGACCGGGGCGAGATTGACGGCGAACCAGTCGCCGACGCCCTGCACCCAGCCGACCGCCTCTCGCTGGGAGAACCAGTCGAGCACCCCCGCCCACCAGCGGGCGACGAACATGAACAGCATGAACGTCCACAGCGCCTCGGCGTACGTCGCGAGGATGATCGTCCAGCGTGGCAACCGTGCGGCGTAGCGGGCGAAGAGCAGACGCGCAACGAAGGCGACGAGAAGCACGGCAAGCGGCAGGACGCCGACCGCGATCAGGCCGCCTCGGTCGCCGAGCTGAGCGGGATCGTATCCGACACCCGCGACCGCGACCGAATTCGCGATCTGGAAGAACTCGATCTGGTCGGCGTCGAGCAGGCCCCACGCCGTGTAGAACGCGAAGAAGGGCAGGATCGCGGCCAGCGTGGCGGAGGCGAACTCGCGGATGCCTCCGGCGTCCTCTCTGCGGCTGTGCGGCAGCGACGGCCGCACCGTCAGGTACATCGCGACGTACGAGACGAGTCGAGCGGCGACCGCGAGCGGCAGCAGCAGCAGACCGCCGAGTGTGGTGTGGCCGCCGACGAAACCCGCGAGCTCGATGAGCACCCGGTGCAGAGCCTCTCCCCCGAGGTACCACGCCATGAGCGCGGGCCAGTGCCCGGCGACGATGCGCGCGAAGATCCGGAAGGCCTGCGACATGTGCCCTACCGTAGCCGGTCACGCGCCCGGCCTGTGGCGGAGGCCCACCGAGGGAACGGGCACGCATCGCAGGGCGCCCGTTCCCTCGGTGCATCACGCAGCACGGCCGTCAACCCCCTCGGTCAAGGGCGTGACCGGCCCGCACGATACAGGGAGGATCGCCGCAGACGGACCGCGTCCGCGTGACTGAGAACCCGCGACCGCGTGACCGAGAACAGGAGTCGACATGGCGAAGAACGTACGCACGATGAGCTGCATCCCGGAGGACGTGTTCCGGGTTCTGGGGAACGGCTGGCTCTACCCCGCCTGGGTCGTCGGCGCATCGAGGATGCGCGACGTCGACGAGACCTGGCCCCGGCCGGGCGCCGAACTCCACCACTCGGTGGGGGTCTGGCCGGCGCTCCTCGACGACACGACCGTGGTCGAGGAATGGGATCCGCCGCACCGCATGGTGATGCGGGCCAAGGGCTGGCCGATCGGCGAAGCACGCGTCACCCTGCGCGTGCGCTCGTACGGCGACGGAACGATGGTGCGCATCGACGAGGAGCCCGTGAGCGGACCGGCCACGCTGCTGCCGGGCGTGCTCACGACGCCCCTGCTGCGCTGGCGGAACTCCGAGACGCTGCACCGGCTGGCGTACCTCGCCGAAGGTCTCGCCGCCTGACCCGCACCGCCTGCCCCACGCCGCCTGCCCCGCACCGCGTGATCCGTACCGGCATCCGCCTCTGCCGCGCGGAGGGAACCAACCCATATATTGGTGCGAAGGGGCCGCGACCGTCGCGGATGCGACGGGAGATCCATGAGCGAGGCGACACGGTCGGGCTGGACCCGCTTCTGGGACCGCGGTGGCTGGTGGCGTGCCGTGGTGCTGGTCGTCGTGTACTTCGTCCTCTACAACGGCCTCTCGCTGCTGCTGACACCGCTCGCCACGCAGATCGACGATCCGGGCAGCGCAGCGGGCATCCTCGTCTTCTACGCCGCGCCGATCCTGATCGGATGCCTGCTCCTGGTCGGCTTCGCCGCGTCGGTCGGCTGGCTGCATCAGCTCTTCCGTCCGCAGCCGATCCGCGGGCGCGGCTGGATGTGGATCGCTGTCGCCGTGGTGCTCCTGTTCAACGTGCTGCATCTGCTCTCGTTCGACTACGAAGCCGCGGGGACGCAGGTCGTCGCGACCTGGCTGCTCACGGGACTCTTCATCGGCTTCGCCGAGGAGGTGCTCACCCGGGGACTCGTGGTCACGCTGCTCCGCCGGGCCGGGCAGCGCGAGATCGTCGTGGCGGTGATCTCGTCGGCGCTGTTCGCGGCGCTGCACGCCGGCAACCTCCTCACTGGCCAGTCGCTGCCCGCGACCCTGTTCCAGCTCGTCTACACGTTCGCCTTCGGCGTCTGCATGTACCTCGCGATGCGGGTGACGGGAACGATCATCGCGCCGATCCTGCTGCACGCGAGCACGGATCCCAGCATCTTTCTGCACACCGCCTATCCGGTGGAAGGAGCCCTGAGCTCGCTCGCGGGCGTCGGGAACCCCGCGGTGATCGTGGTCGGGCTCATCGCACTGTTCTTCATCCGCGGGCGGGTGGGACGGGATCAGGCGGCCCCGTCGTACGGGGCCGCCTGACCGTCACACCGCGGAGGGCTGCAGCACCACCTTGATGCAGCCGTCCTCCTTGCGCTGGAATGTCTCGTACAGCTTCGGTGCGTCCTCGAGCGGCGCGGTGTGGGTGGTGAGGTCCATCACGCCCAGCGGATCCGCGAGGTCCTCGACCAGGGGCATCAGGTCGTCGATCCAGCGCTTCACGTTGCACTGCCCCATGCGCAGGCTGATCTGCTTGTCGAACATGGTCTTCATCGGCAGGATGTCGGCATCTCCCGCATACACGCCGCTCAGAGACACCGTCCCTCCGCGTCGTACGACGTCGATCGACGAATACAGCGCGGCGAGGCGATCGATGCCCGCCTTGTCGAAGACCTGCCGGGCCGCCGCATCGGGGAGCAGGCCCACCGCCTTCTGCACGAGCGAGACGCCAGGGTTTCCGTGAGCCTCCATGCCGACGGCGTCGACGGCGGCATCCGCACCTCGCCCTCCTGTGAGGTCCCTCAGCTGCTCGACGATGTCGTCGGTGAGGTCGAAGACCTCGGCGCCGTGGCGTGCGGCCATATCGCGCCGCTCGGCGACAGGGTCGACGGCGAGCACACGGTATCCGCGGTGCGCGCCGATCCGCGCCACGAACTGGCCGACCGGCCCCAGACCCATCACGGCGAGAGTGCCCCCCTCGGGGACCTCCGCGTACTCCACGCCCTGCCACGCCGTCGGCAGGATGTCGCTGAGGAACAGGTAGCGCTCATCGGGGAGGTCGGAGGCGACCTTGATGTGGTTGTAGTCCGCGAGCGGCACGCGCAGGTACTCCGCCTGTCCACCGGGCACCTGCCCGTAGAGCTTGGTGTAGCCGAAGAGCGAGGCTCCGCTGCCGTACTCCTTCACCTGGGTCGTCTCGCACTGCGACTGCAGGCCGCGCAGGCAGAAGAAGCAGTGCCCGCAGGAGATGGTGAACGGCACCACGACACGGTCTCCGACGGCCAGGTCCTTCACCGCGCCTCCGACTTCCACCACGACGCCCATGGGCTCGTGACCGAGGATGTCGCCCCGGTCGAGGAACGGCCCGAGGAGTTCGTACAGGTGCAGATCCGAGCCGCAGATCGCCGACGAGGTGATCCGCACGATCGCATCCGTCGGATGCTCGATCACGGGATCCGGCACCTCCTCGACCGCCACGGAGCGGGTGCCCTGCCAGGTGAGTGCCTTCATCGTTCGTCCTCCTCGTCGTTCACCGGTCTTCCAGACTCCACACCCGTCGGCGGATCGGCACAGAGGGTTGACAGACGCTCGACCCGGGTGCCGACGTCACGCCATGCGCACTGATCCTGAGAGAGATCGCAGCCCGAGGGGTGGGTATCTGTGGGAAGCTGGAATACCGCCAGTGATCATCCTGATTGCACCGCGTGGCACGGGTTCCGTGGCGAACTGAGGAGATCACGATGGGCAAGCTCGTCTATGAAGGAAGCGTCAAGGCGGAGATCGAGGACCGGGCGCTGACGCACCTGCAGCTGGTCATCACCACCAAGCTGCGTCGCGGTGAGCCGTTCTCGTTCACCTGGCGCGAGGACATGAGCGTGGGCGGCGGACGCACGACCGTATGGGTGCACGCCGGCAGCTCGCTCGTGTTCAAGTACAGCGGCAGCAGGCAGCCCTCGATCAACCGCAACTGGATCGAGGCTCTCGCGTTCACCGCGAACGCCCCCAGCGGCCTCTACCTGGTCCCGGAGCCTTCGGAGCCCGCCTCCGCGCCGGTCCAGAAGGCACCGACCCCGGCCTTCGCCTGACGTCGTCCCGACGATCCGCTCGCAGTCCTGCGGGTCGCCGGAACACGCGTCTCCGAGGCGGGAGAATGAGGCTATGGCCCAGAATCCCCCACGGCGACTGCTCGCCTCCGTGCGCAGAGTCCTGCACACCGATCCGTCGGCTGTGGCCCTCACCGAGGCCATGCCCGTCATCGACGAGCGCACGGTGCCGCGGGTCCTCGATCTCGCCACCCGCATCGGTGAATCGATGTTCGGAGTGGGCGCGTCGGCGCACGAGGTGACCCTCGCCATCACCCGCATCTGCGCGGCGTACGGCATGCGCGACGTGCAGGTCGACGTCACCTACAACTCGATCACCGTCTCGTTCCACCTGAGCGGCGAGGTCTGGCCCGAGACCCTCGTCCGCGTCGTGCGCGTCGCCGCCCCCGATCATGCGAAGCTGCAGCGGGTGCAGGCACTCGTCGCCGACATCGACGACGGGCTCGACCTCGAATCCGCTCGCATCGCCTTCAAGGCGCTGCGCCGGCTCCCCTTCCGCTACCAGCAGCCGGTGGTGATCGTGGCCAGGGCGCTGCTGGCCGTCGGCGTCAGCATCATGCTGGGAGCATCGCCGATCGTCGTCGGGCTCACCTTCGTGGCCGCTCTCTGCGCCGCACTGACCCAGGCCGGCCTCGCCCGCATCAGGGTCCCCCTCTTCTTCAGCCAGATCGCCGGTGGATTCGTGACCACGATCGTCGCCGTGGCGGTGTCGGCGCTCGGCGCGGCCGGGATCGAGCCGTTCGTCGGCATCCGCCCCTCGATCATCGTGGCGTCCGGAATCGTGCTCATGCTCGCCGGGCTCACCGTGGTCGGCGCCGCGCAGGATGCGATCGACGGCTTCGCGCTGACCGCAGGCGGACGCATCCTCGATCTCACGATGCAGACGCTCGGCGTGGTGATCGGCATCCTCGTCGGACTCGAGCTCGGCAAGGTGTTCGGCTTCACCATGGGACTCCCCGATGATCCCGCCCCCTTCGGGCCGCTGGTGAACCAGTTCGCGGGCGCGATCATCGTGGCGATCGCCGTCGCGGTCTTCAACGGCGCCGGCCTCAGGATCATCCTCGTCAGCGCGCTGCTGAGCGCCGTCACCATCGCCGGCTACACGGCGATGACCGGTCTCAACCTGCATCCGGCCGCGGCGAGCGCGATCGGCGCGCTGGCCTCGAGCTTCATCGGCATGCTCATCGCCCGCAACCTGCATGTGCCGTCGGTCGCCGTCACGACCGCCGCCATCGTCCCCCTGGTGCCCGGTGTCGCGGTGTTCCAGGGGCTGCTCGAGATGGTGCACGCCGTGGGGACGCAGAGCGGCGTGGTCGGTACGGGCGGATCGCTGATCGGCGCCGCGGTGATCGGGATCGGGCTCGCCTCCGGCGCCTCGCTCGGCCTCTACCTGGGCACGCCGGTCCGAGCCACGCTCAGCAGCGTCGCGAAGACGCGGGCGCGCGTCCGGCGCTGACCCGGGCGGTCAGTCGGCGGTGCCCGCGTACATCTCGCCCACCGGAATCGCCACCGACAGCACGTTGCCCGGCTGCGCCAGAGGGCAGGCCCATGCCGGGTCATAGGCGCACGACGGGTTGTAGGCGAAGTTGAAGTCGAGGACGATCGTGCCGCGCTCGGCATCCGATCCGAGGTCTGCGCCCTTGATCGTGTCGATCAGGTAGCGGCCGCCCCCGTAGGTGCCGCCGGGGCGTCCGGCCAGCGCGTCGCGCACCGGGATGAACAATCCCCCGCCATAAGTCGTCAGGCGCCAGATGTCGAGCGAGCCGGTGTCGGGGATCTCCACCCTGCCGATGCGCTCGAACGGCACGACGCCGTCGGTTCCGGTCGCGAAGTCGAATCCGCCGGGATCGGCGGGCAGGATCGGCAGCTCGAAACGCCACTGCGGATCGTACGAGGCGATGGGCAGCCCTTCGAACAGGGCCCTGTCGCCCGCACGCAGCGGAGTCGCCGGGTGATGCAGCATGAGGTCGTCGCGTTCGATGCGCCAGAGCTCGTGCGCCTCCTCCGGCGATTCCGCCTGCCGGACGGCGTCGTACAGGGCGAACACACGGCGTCGCCAGTCGACGACCTCGGCGGCGGTGCGGGCTTTCGTGAGCGTCATGGGGTTCAGGCTACGCGCCAGGCCTGTCGGATCGCTCAGGTTCGGGATCCGACAGGCGTTCTCCGCTCAGGCGCCGGTGCGCACCGTCTCGAGCGAGGGGTAGTCGGTGTAGCCCTCGCCGGTGCGGCCGTAGAACAGCGCGGGGCGCGGCTCGTTGAGCTCGGCTCCCTGACGCCAGCGCTCGACGAGGTCGGGGTTGGCGATCACGGGGCGGCCGACGGCGACGGCATCCGCCCATCCGTCGTCGACGAGGCCTTCGGCCTCTTCCCGGGTCGTGACGAGCCCGAATCCCGAGTTGATGATCAGGGGTGCACCGAGCGCGCGGCGGATGCGCTGGACGAGCTCGCCCGTGGGGGCGGCGTTCAGGATGTCGACGAAGGCGAGGCCCAGCGGGCGGAGCCCGTCGGCGACGGCGAGGTAGGTCGCGAGCGCATCGGCGTCGTCCTCCTCGAGGACGCCCTGGATGTTGTGCTGCGGCGACAGGCGGATGCCGGTCCGGTCGCCGCCGACGGCCTCGGCGACCGCGGTCGTGACCTCGATCGCGAACCGCGCACGGTTCTCCGGAGACCCGCCGTACCGGTCGTCGCGGACGTTCGACACGGGCGAGAGGAACTCCTGCACCAGGTAGCCGTTGGCGCCGTGCACCTCGACGCCGTCGAGACCGGCGGCGATCGCGTTGCGGGCGGCCTGCACGAACTGCTCGATCACCTCGGGGATCTCGTCGAGGGTCAGAGCGTGCGCGACCGGCATGTCGACCTTGCCCTCGGGCGTGTGCGTCTGACCGGGAGCGGCGAGAGCGCTCGGCGCGACCACGCGGGGTTCTCCGGAGATCGCCGGGTGCGAGACGCGACCGCCGTGCATGAGCTGCATCACGATCGTGCCGCCCTCTTCGTGCACGGCGTCGGCGATGCGACGCCAGCCCTCGATCTGCGCGGGCGTCACGATGCCGGGCTGTCCGGGGTACGACTTGCCCTCGGCCGCGGGCCACGTGCCCTCGGTGAGGATGAGACCCTGCCCCGCGCGCTGACGGTAGTACTCCACCATCGTCTCGGTGGGCACGCCGTCATCGTCCGCACGGGTGCGGGTCAGCGGCGCCATGACGACGCGGTTGGACAGCGGAAGGGCGCCGAAGACGGCGGGCTCGTAAAGACTCACAGTGAGGGTCAAGTCGCGTCGCTCGTCGCGTATTCCCGGTCAGGATGCCGGAGTCTTGCCGTCCGCACCGTCGGATGCCCCGCCACCGAGTTCCGAGAGCATCTCGGCGAAGCGATCGAGGTCGGCCTGCGACCACTGGCCGAGCCGCGCGGCCAGTCGGGCTTCATAGCGCGAGCGCGCGGCCGTGACCTTCTCCTGAGCGAGTGCGGTCGCGACGAGAACCCGCGCTCGCCGATCGTCGGGATCCCGCACGCTCTCGACCAGCCCGAGCTGCTCGAGCTGCCGCACCTGGCGACTGACGGCGGTCTTGTCGGTCTGCAGTCGTTCGATGATCGCGCCGGCCGACGTCGCCTTGCCGGTCGCGATCGAAGTGAGCACCTGGTAGCCGAGCGGCTGAAGATCGGGATGCACGGTCTGCGCCGCCTCCCGCCAGCTCACGCGGATGCGGGCGAAGAGCCGCCCCAGCTCGTGCTCGACGCGCGACACCGCCTCGTCGAGATCGAGAGCCCCCGCGGATGCGGCGTCCTGGGCGGATGCGTCGGGTCCGGCGTGTTCGTCGGAAGAGGCACTCATGATCGCCATGATACGGCGAAGCCCCGCTGCCGGTGCGACAGCGGGGCGTCGATCAGATCGTGGACGGGTGATCCGTCCGCACGGTCACTTGTCGAGCAGGCCTGCGGCGGTGAGCCACTCTTCCGCCGCCGTCGCAGCCGATGCCTTCTCGTCGCCCTCGACCCGGTTGCGCAGCTCGATCAGGTCGTCGGTGGTGAGCTTCGCCGAGATCGCGTTGAGCACCTCTGCGAGCTTGTCCGTGTAGATGTCCTTCGAGAGCAGCGGGATGACGTTCTGCGCCGAGATCATGTTCTCGGGGTCGTCGAGCACGACGAGATCCTCGGACTTGATCGCCGGAGAGGTCGTGTAGATGTCCGCCACCTGCACCGTGCCGTCGACGAGCGCCTGCACGGTGTCGGGGCCGCCGAAGTCCTCGTACGGGACGAACGTGACCTGACCGGCTTCCGTGCCGACGCCGTAGACGTCGCGCAGGCCCGGGATGCCGTACCCGAGCTCGCCGAACTGCGGGTTCGAGGCGAGCGAGAAGGGCTCCAGCGCCTTCAGGTCGCCGATCGCCTTCAGGTCGTTCTCCTCGGCGGTCTTCTTCGTCACCACGTAGGCGTCCTTGTCCTCGGCCTCAGCCGAGTCGAGCACCTGCAGATCGTCTGCACCCACGGCATCCGGCAGCGCGGCGTCGACGTCCTCGGTCGTCCGCTCCTCGTAGGCCGTGTCGTAGTAGGCCAGCAGGTTGCCGTTGTACTCCGGGATGAGGTTGATCGACCCGTCCTGGAGAGCGGGGATGGTCTGCTGTCGCGGACCGATGTTGAACTTCGTGGAGACGTCGAAGCCTTCGCCCTCGAGCGCCTGCGCGTAGATCTCGCCGAGGATCTCGCTCTCGGGGAAGGCGAAGGAGCCCACGATGATGGCGTCGCCGTCGGCGGCCCCGCCGGACTCGCCGCCGGACGACGTCGGGTCGGAGGTCGCGCAGCCGGTGAGTGCGACGGTGGTGCTGACGGCGAGCAGGCAGGCTGTCAGCCAGGTCTTGCGGGCTCGAGAGGTCATGCGGGGGTCCTTTCGTCGAGGATCGGCGCCACAGCGGCATCCGATCTGTTTCGCTGAACGCTGCGGAGGGGACGCCTCGCCTGTCCCCGAGTGCGGGTGAGACGCTGGAGAAGCGCGAAGACGCCGTCGATGACGAGGGCGAGGGCGGTGACCAGGAGCGCGCCGCCGAGGATCACGGTGTAGTCGTTGAGGCCGATGCCGGAGGAGATGATGCGCCCCAGGCCGCCGAGTCCGACGTACGACGCGATCGTCACCGTCGCGATCACCTGCAGGGTGGCCGAGCGGATCCCGCCGATGATCACGGGAAGACCGAGCGGGATCTCGACCTTGCGCAGGATCTGCATCTCCGTCATCCCGATCGAGCGCGCCGCATCGATCGCCTCGCGGCCGACGCTCTCGAGCCCCGCGTAGGCGCCGGCGAGCAGCGACGGGATGGCCAGCAGGACGAACGCGATGACGGAGCCTACGAGCACGGCCGGAGTGGTGCTGAGGCCGGAGCGCAGCACCATCGTGAGGAAGAACAGGAGCCCCAGCGTGGGGAGGGCGCGCATCGCACCGGTGAAGCCGATGACGAACTGCCGACCGCGCCCGGTGTGCCCGATGTAGAAGCCGAGCGGAAGAGCGATCAGCATCGCGATGGCGAGCGAGACCCCCGAGTAGAGGAGGTGCTCGACGAGCCGGTCGCCGATGGGCAGCGGACTCTGCGAGCCCGGCACCCAGTTGGCGGGATCGAAGATCCAGGCGATGGCGTCGAGGAAGAAGTTCATCAGACACCCGCTCCCGGGGGCGCGAGCAGCCGACCGCCGCCGGCACCCGCATCGGCGGCCGTGGTGTCGCTGCCGGTGGGCGCGCCACCCTGCGCACGTGCGCCGGCCGCGCGGCTCCAGGGCATCAGAACCCGCCCGATCGCCACCAGGATCAGATCGAAGACGAGGGCGATGAGCAGACTCATGACGATCCCGACGACGACCTCCTCGAGGATGCCGCGCTGCTTGCCGTTCTGGAAGAGGTAGCCGAGGTTCTCGGAGCCGATGATCACACCCACCGAGACGAGGGCGATGGTCGACACGGAGACGACGCGGAGGCCGGCGACGAGCACCGGCCCGGCGAGCGGGAACTCGACGCGCCAGAACCGGCCGCCTCGCGAGAAGCCGACGGCCTTCGCCGACTCGATGATCGCCCGATCGACGGATCCGAACGCATCGGTGGCCGAGCGCAGCATGATCGCGACCGCGTAGATCGTGAGCGCCACGACCAGGTTCGTGTCATCGAGGATCCGGGTGCCGAGGATGACCGGCAGGATGACGAACAGCGGCAGCGACGGGATCGTGTAGAGCAGGCTGCCCGTGGTGATGATGAACGTCCTGGCGATGCGATTGCGACTGGCCACCCACCCCAGCGGCACCGCGATCACGAAGCCGAGGAGGATGGGCACGATCGCCAGACGGACGTGATTGATCGTGAGATCGAATATCAGGCCGAGGTTGGAGGCGATCCAGTTCACCGAAGCACCGTTCTGTCCGGTCTTGGGACGCCGACTCGCGCAGTCAAGACATTCGACTGAACCACAGAAGACGTCGATCGACAACCCGAGACGACACAGGAGGCGATCGTTCGGTTACGGCGCTCAGACCTCGGCGAGCAGTCGGAAGACCTTGGAGGCGGCGTCGATCTCCTCCGGCGTCAGCTCCGCGACGACGGTGCGCAGTCGCGAGGCGTGGTCGCTGCGGAGCTCGGCGAGGGCGGCGCAGGCCGACGGCGTCGCCGTCAGCACGCGCAGCCGCCCGTCCCGCTCGTCCGCCCGAGAGGCCAGGAGCCCGAGCTCCTCGAGCATCCGCACGTGCCGGCTGATGACGGATTTGTCCATCTCGAACCGCTCGGCCAGTTCGTGTGCGCTGGCCGAGCCCGCGCGGTCGATGAAGGCGAGCAGCTTGTAACCGCCGACCTGCAGCTCGGGGTCGATGCGCGCCGCCGACTCGCGCCAGAGCGTCCTGGTCCTCGCGAAGATGAGGTTCAGATGCGTCTGGAGGTCGCCGAGGGCGGTGTCCACATCTGCGGACACCGCCGCGTCTGAGATGGTCATCTCAGTTCCTCGACTCCCGGCCCTGCTCATCCTCGCGGTCGTGCTCGAGGACGGTCACCGACCCGGTGGCGGTGGACGCCTGCGCTGCCGAGATCCGGATGGTGCCGGTCGACATGTTCGCCCCGACCTCCGCCTCCGAGACGTCGAGCACCGACTCCTCGGCCTGCTCGCGCAGCTGCTCGGCGGCGTTCTTGGTCGAGAGCGGCTTGTTGCGGATGAACGCGATCGCGATGATCGAGATCACGGCGAGCGGGATGGCGATGATGAAGGCATCCGCGATGCCATGGCCGTAGGCGCCCTCGACGATCGCACGGATGGTGTCGGGGAGCTGCGTCACCTTGGGCACATCGCCCGAGGCGAGGTGGGTGAGCGCGTCGACCTCGTCAGGAGTGGTCGGCGTGAATCCCTCGAGAGCGTCGGACATGTACGAGGCGACGCTCGTCGACAGCAGAGAGCCCATGACCGTCACGCCGATGGTGCCGGCGATGGTGCGGAAGAAGTTCACGTTCGACGACGCGGCCCCCAGCTGCTTCGGGTTCGTGTCGTTCTGCACGATGAGGGTGAGGTTCTGCATCACCATGCCGAGCCCGGCGCCGAGGACGAACATGTACGTCGCGACGAGCGGGAACGGGGTGTCGTAGCGCAGCGTCGCCATCAGGCTCACGCCGATCGTGGTGAGCGCGGAGCCCGTGAGCATCCAGCCCTTCCACTTGCCGAACCGGCTCACCAGCTGGCCGATGATGATCGACGCACCCATCTGACCGATGATCATCGGGATGGTCATGAGGCCGGACTCCGTGGGTGTGGCGCCACGGGCCAGCTGGAAGTACTGCGCGAGGAACACCGAGGTCGCGAACATCGAGACGCCGATCGCGATCGACGCGATGACGGAGAGCGTGAAGGTGCGGTTGCGGAACAGCGACATCGGCACGATCGGTTCCTTGACGAAGAACTCGACGGTGATGAATCCGGCGATCGCGACCGCGGCGGTGACGACGAGCATGATGCTGGTCGAGGAATCCCAGTCGAACTGGCTGCCGCCCATCGACACCCAGATCAGCAGGGTCGAGACGCCGACCGCGAGCAGGACGATGCCGAAGTAGTCGATCGAGACCCTGGTGTCGCGCTGCGGCTTGGGCAGGTGCAGCGTGAACTGCAGCAGCACCAGCGCGAGGAGCGCGAAGGGCACGCCGACGAAGAAGTTGGAGCGCCAGCCCCACACGTCGGTGAGGAGTCCGCCCAGCAGCGGGCCGCCGATGGTGCCGAGGGCCATGATGCCGCCGACGACGCCCATGTACTTGCCGCGCTCACGGGGCGAGATGATCAGCGCGACCGCGATCATGACGAGCGACATCAGACCGCCGACGCCGATGCCCTGGATGACGCGCACCGCGATGAGCATGTTCGTGTCGGTCGAGAATCCCGCGATCACCGTGCCGACGGTGAAGATGATGAGCGAGATCTGCACGAGGACCTTGCGGTCGACGAGGTCGGCGAGCTTGCCCCAGATCGGGGTGGAGACGGCGGTCGCCAGCAGGCTCGCGGTGATGACCCAGGTGTACTGGGACTGGGTGCCGCCGAGGTCGGCGATGATGACAGGCATCGAGGTCGACACGACCGTGCCGGAGAGCACGGCGACGAACATGCCGACGACGAGGCCGGAGATCGCGGTGAAGACCTCACGCGGAGAGCGCGTGGGCTCAGCGAGAGAAGAGGAAGAGACGTGGGTCACAGTGGGATGCTCCTGTGTAGAAAGTTGATAAGAATCAACTATACTCCCGATGGTTGCTAAAGCGCAACTGTCGACCTGGAGCAACCATCCCCGTCACCCTCCCCCGGGAGGCTGGGGCGTCACATCCTCGCGTACCGCGCTCGAGCGACGCAGAACAGTCCGTAGACCACGAGCCCCGCGCCGACCGCCCAGAGGATGACCGCACCGAAAGGCAGCCCGGCGAGGCTGCGCAACGCGGAGTCGAGACCGCCGGCCGTCTCGGGATCGTGCGTGAGAGCGGCGATGACGAACAGCACGCCGGCGACGGCGACCGCGATCCCCTTGGCGATGTAGCCGGCGACGCCGAACGCGATGATGCCGGAGCGCGCCGCGCCGCCGGGCAGCGAGAGGTTCTTCGTGAACGCCCGGGTGGCGCCCCGCACGATGAACGCGACGCCCACCGCGACGACGATGAGGCCCACGACCACGAGCAGCACGACCCCGGCGGGCACGGCCAGCAGCCGTGCGCTGAAGGACTGCGACGAATCGGAGGACTCCGACCGCCCGCCGAGCGCATACACGAGCGCGGTCGCCCCGATCGCGACGTACGCCACGGCCGTCCCCGCGAACTTGATGCGGTGAGCCCACTTCTTCTTGGCATCGGGATCGCGCTCGACGACCGCCTCCGCGATCTGCCAGATCGCGAGCGCGAACAGCCCGAGCACGATGATCCACAGCAGGGCGGTGCCGGCGGGCGACTGCTGGATCTGCGACAGCGCTCCGCCCTGGTCGGCGCTGCCCCCGCCCCCGCCGGTCGCGAGGGAGATGGCGATGAACCCGATGAGGAGATGCAGGATGCCGAGCACGACGTAGCCGACTCTGGCGAGGATGCGGAACGCCGTACTGCTCTGTGCTGCCCTGGCGGTGCCGGCAGCGGATGTGGGGACATTCATGGTGTGGTGGCGCTTTCGTCGGAGTGCTCGAAGGGAGGGGTGTCGGACAGGTGGGCGGCATGACGATCACGGACGGCCTCGGCGCACACCCAGACGAGGGTGGCGACGGCGATGCCCTCGAGCATTCCTGCGATGACATCGCTGAGCCAGTGCGCCGCGAGGTAGGTGCGACTCCACATCATCGTGAGGACCCAGATCGCGCCCAACACCCAGACGAGGCGACGACGGAGCGCGATGCCGAGAACGACGACGACCGTCGTCGCGACCGCGGTGTGCCCGGAGGGGAAGGAGGTGGCCACGCTCTCCGCCAGCGAGTCCGCGGGGCGCGTCCGGCCGATCACGGCCGCCATCGTCGCACCGACGGCGACGACCGCGACCATGGCGGTCGCCAGCGTCACGGCGTCGCCTCGCCGTCCGCGCCAGAGCAGGAGGACGACCAGAGCGGCGCCGACCAGGATCATGCCGATGGTGCCCCCGATGACGGCGGGCACCCATGCGATGACGATGCCGACGTCACTCGACGCTGCCCCCATGAGGTCGTGCCACCAGACATCGATCGCCAGCGGCCGGTGCCCGCCGATCGCGACGACGCTGCGCAACGCGACGAAGGCGACGACGGCGGAGACGGCCGTCAGCAGCGCGGCGTCGCGACGGGCGGCGTCGGACACGCGGGGTCAGGCGAGGGGTTCGTTGTCGCGGATGCTCCTCCGCGTGACCCGCTCGCCCGTCGCGGGGTCGACCGCGGTGCGGGCGACGGTCTCGGTGCGCCTGCTGCGCGTGACGAAGATGAGGCTGATCAGGAACACCAGGGCGCCGGCGCCCATGAGGATGTAGCCGATCAGATCGAGATCGACGAATCCGCCGGTGTCGATGTTGAGCGCGAAGACGAGGATCGCTCCGATGACGATGAGCGCGATGCCGGTTCCGATACCCATGATGTGGATTCCTCTCCTGGGCCGCCTCTGCGGACCCGTGGGACCACGATATGGTCAGTCGGCGTTGAGTCAATAGCCGTGGACAGATCTGTGAGTGTCTGATAGTGATGAAGGTGATGACCGATCTGGAACGCCGAACGGGGATCTTCGCCGCCCTTGCGGATCAGACGCGCCTGCGGATCGTCGATCTGCTCACGATCGGAGATCTGTCGTCCTCGGAGATCGGGACGGCCCTGGATCTGCGCTCGAATCTGATCGCGCACCATCTCGGCGTTCTCGAGTCGGCGCAGATCATCACCCGTTCGCGCTCCGAATTCGACCGACGCCGCAACTACATCGGCCTCCGCCCCGAGGTCTTCGACACTCTCGCCCCCGCCAGCATCGTGCCGCCGCAGCGCGTGCTGTTCGTGTGCACCGCGAACTCGGCGCGGTCGCAGCTCGCCGAGGCCATCTGGCGCGAGACGAGCACGGTCGACGTCGCATCGGCGGGAACGCGGCCCGCGAACACGGTGAACCCCGAGGCGACGGCGTCGGCCGCCCGCCACGGCCTCACCATCGCGTCAGACCATCCCCCGCAGCACATCGACGACGTCCGTGCGGACGGCGACCTCGTGATCACGGTGTGCGACGACGCCCACGAGCGGCTGCGCGACGGCGACGACCTGCACTGGTCCATCCGCGATCCGGCCAGGGTCGGCACCGCCGCCGCCTTCGACGCGGCCTTCGACACCCTCTTCCGGCGGATCCGCTCCTTCTCGTCCCGGCTTCTCCCGATCTGAGCAGTGTCCCCGGCCCGTGCGATGATCGGCGCGTCGACGGGAGGCCGGGATGCGGGGCGAGGCGACCGTGCTGCACGCAGACCTCGACGCGTTCTACGCGTCGGTGGAGCAGCGGGATGCACCGGCACTGCGCGGGCGGCCGGTCATCGTCGGGGGCGGCGTCGTCCTGGCGGCGAGCTACGAGGCCAAGGCCCGCGGCGTGCGCACCGCGATGGGCGGAAGGCAGGCGCGCGACCTGTGCCCCGATGCCGTGGTCGTGCCCCCGCGCATGGAGGCGTACTCCGCGGCGAGCAGCGACGTCTTCGCGATCTTCCGCGACACGACGCCTCTGGTCGAGGGTCTCTCGATCGACGAGGCCTTCCTCGAGGTCGGCGGATTGCGGCGCATCGCCGGCACACCCGAGCAGGTCGCCACTCGCCTGCGCGAGCGCGTGCGAGCGGAGGTCGGGCTGGCGATCTCGGTCGGCGTGGCGCGCACCAAGTTCCTCGCGAAGGTGGCGAGCGCGGTCAGCAAGCCCGACGGGCTGCTCGTCGTCGAACCTGACCGAGAAGAGGAATTCCTGCTTCCACTGCCGGTGGAGCGTCTGTGGGGCGTGGGAGCGGTGACGGCCGAGAAGCTGCACCGTTACGGCATCCGGACCGTCGGCCAGCTCGCCGAACTCGAGGCGTCGACCGCCGAGAGCATGCTGGGTACCGCGGCCGGAGCGCACCTGCATGCGCTCGCCCGCCTGCGAGACCCCCGCCCGGTCGACACCGCCCGACGACGCCGCTCGATCGGGTCGCAGCGCGCCCTGGGGAGCCGTCCGCGCTCGCCCGACGAACTCGATCTCCTCCTCACCGAGATCATCGACCGCCTCGCGCGACGGCTGCGCGACGGTGAGCGCGTCTGCCGCACGGTCGTGCTGCGCCTGCGCTTCGGCGACTACACGAAGGCGACCCGGTCGCGCACCGTCGGCACGCCGACCGACCGCACGGCGATCCTGCTCACCACGGCACGGCGGCTGCTGGCCGCCGCACAGCCCGAGATCACCGACCGCGGCATCACCCTCCTCGGCATCTCGCTGTCGCAGCTCGACAGCGCCGAGCGCGTGCAACCCGAGCTGCCCATCGACTGGGGCGACGAGCAGCGTCTCGACGGCGTGCTCGACACACTGCGCGAGCGTTTCGGCGCGGCATCCGTCTCCCGTGCCGCGCAGCTCGGGCGGGATCCGGGCTGGTCGAGCCCGACTCTCCCCGAGCACCGATGAGGCGCGCGGGGAGAGATGCGGCCGTTACGCGAGCCGCTTCACCGTCAGCCCCCGGAACGTGCTCGTCCCTTCATGGGAGTAGAGGCGGATGCGGTTGTCGCCCTCCAGCGGGAACACTCGGTGCGAGTGCACGGCACGGCCGTCTCCGACGAACATCTCGACGCTCGTGCGGTCGACGAGGATCCGCAGGCTCAGTCGCCCGGCCGAGGGATCGACCGGAGTCTGGGTCTCGCCGCCGGTCGGGTTGATGGTCGGACGCCGGTTGACGTACGCGAATCCACCCGCGAGATATGCTCCCGCGGCGACGTGGCGCCCGCCGCCGGCAGCGCGGCAGATCTCCAGTCCGACGTTGGCCGGCGGAGACCCGGCATCCCAGACGATCTCGCAGGAGATCTCGTAGGCCAGCTCCCGCAGATCGAGATCCCGCGTCCCGGTGACCTCGACATCGCCCAGATTGTGCGTGCGCGTCACGTGGTCGGCGAGCGCGGCGGTGGGGGCGGAGGCGAGATAGTAGCCGTCGGTCCCCCGCTTCAACCGGACGTCACGGACGATCATGTCGTCGCCGTTGTAGCCGTCGGTGGCGAGCGTGGGGGTGTTGTGCGGGTAGTCCCAGAAGTTCGCCCAGCCGATCACGCGCCGGAGGGTCGGATCCTCGGCGCCCGTCGTGTCATGGTTCGGGTAGGTGACCGCACCGTAGAAGTCGAAGCCGTAGTCGAGCCACTCCGGCTCGTCGCGGTCGGTGACGAACGATGCGCCGTCGAAGCGGCCCGTCCAGTAGGCGTAGGTGGCCGGAAGGCCGCGAGCCTTGCCGTTTCCGCTGGTGCCGAGGATCCAGTGGGAGGTTCCGTCGTCCGCCGTCATCCGGAAGATGTCCGGACATTCCAGAAGGCCGAGGTCGGTGCGCACGAACTCCCCCACCCGCGTCCAGGAGCGCAGATCGGCAGACGCGTAGAAGCCGATCGTCTGCCCCTCCGCATTGGCCATGAACCACCGGTTCCGGTCGGAGTCCCAGATCACCTTGGGGTCGCGGAAGTCCGGCGTTCCGGGATTGGCGAGCACCGGCGCCGTGCCACCCGGGCGGAAGGAGCGGCCTCGGTCGGTCGAATACCAGAGGTACTGCGCCTGTCGCCCCTCCGGAGCCTGCGTGACGAGGGCGATGACGGCACCGGCACCGTATCCCGCCGTGTTCTGCTCGTCGACGACCAGCGATCCCGACCAGCAGTCTCCGTTGGCGTCGCTGAACTTCGGGATCGCCTCGCCGCGGTCGCGGAATTCGACATGGTCACGAGTCGTCGCGCGGCGCCACGACGTGCCGACTCCGCCCTCGAGGTAGTCGGCGTTGTAGAGGTAGTAGTAGTGGTACTCGCCGTCGAGGTAGATCGGCCGCTGCGGGTCGTTCTTCCAGTTGTCGGGCACGCTGAAGTGGTACGTCGGTCGCATGCGCGATCGTCCTTTCGAAGAGGGACCTCCCGCTGCGGCAGGAGTCGCGGGAGCGAGTGTCGAGGCGGCGGCGGATTCACCGGCCACCAGGGCGAGCGAGCCGCCGATCGCGGCGGCCCCCGCCCCTGCGAGGAGTGCGCGGCGGGAGAGCGCGTGAGGAGTGTCCATGATCACCTTCCGTTGAGGGCAGCATCGGCGCTGCCGTTAGGGGTGCGCGACGGCAGGCGCTCGCCCGCCGATCGCGTCGAACGACGGCAGCGCGGCCGTCGCAAGATCCGTCGCCCAGGGCAGGTCCGCTCCGGCCCTGGACACCGTGATCGCCGCGGCACCGGCGGCACGGATGCCCAGACGCTCGACCGTCGACCGGTCGAGAGGACGATCCGCGGCCAACAGGTCGGCGATGAGCGAGCTCATATAGGTGTCGCCGGCGCCGATCGTGTCGGTCACCGACACCGCAGCTGCGGCGACGGAGACGGCGATGCCCTGAGCGACGAGCAGCGCGCCGTCGGCGCCGAGGGTGATCACGACCAGCCGCGGGCCCAGGGCCTGCACCCGCTCGCCGACCTCGCTCGGCGACAGCCGCGGATACAGCCACTCGGCGTCTTCGTCGCTCATCTTCACGACATCCGCCCGAGAGGCCAGCTCCTCGAAATCCGCGAACGTCTCGGCATGGGTGCCGAGCAGGGCGGGGCGGATGTTCGGGTCGAACGTGACGAGGCGCGCATCGAGCCGATCCAGGTGCGCGAGCACGGTCGCGCGACCCGGCGAGAGGAAGGCACCGATCGACCCGGTGTGCACGAGTGCGGGGGCGACCGCCAGCGGCGCCGCCCCGGGGTTCCACTGCACGTCGAAGAGGTAGGACGCCGAGCCGTCCTCGCGCATGGTCGCGGTCGCGGAGGAGGTGGGCCGGTCGGAGAAGGATCCGCCCAGCACCCGCACGCCCGATCGTTCCAGATGGCGAACGATCCGACTCCCCCGCGCGTCGCGCCCGAGGTCGGTCAGCAGTGCGACATCCAGGCCGCGACGGCCGAGCCCCAGCGCGACGTTGGCGGGGCTGCCCCCGGGGTGCTCGGTCGTCGACGTGCCGTCGTCGACGACGTCGACGAGGGCCTCGCCGATGACGAGGGCATCGACCGGTTCGGTAGCCGCGCCGATCATGCGCGGTCCAGATCGGTGATCACCAGCGAATCGATCGTCGCCCCGGGGCGACTCGCCGCGATGCGGACGCCGACCCGCTCGTCCGTGGTCACGATCTGCTCGCTGATCGTGACCGCGCCCCCGTCGACGAACACCTCGACCGAAGTGCTGTCGACCCAGACGTCGAGGTCGAGAACGCCGTCGCGCACCTCCGCGGGCGCCGACGAGGTGAGCCCGTAGTCGGCCGAGAACGACGTGTTCGACGCGCCGGAGCGGTCCACGCTCACTACGCCGTCGGCGTACCGCACGACGATGGCATCGCCCGGCTCCGCTCCGGCACGGACGTGCAGCTCGACCTCCGCCTCAGCGGGACGGATCGCGAGCTCGATGCGCAGCGCGGCTCCCTGCGCCTCCCGCGGCAGCTCGAATCCGCCCACGGGGACGGGGGCGTGCTCGCACGAGAAGGCGGCCGGACGGTCGACCTCGACGGCGGGCCGCTGCAGCAGCACATCTCCGCGGAGCGAGAGCCGACGCGGGAGCGCCATGCTGCCGCGCCACGGGTGCGTGGGAACCTCGCGCGCGTACGCCCAGTTGCTGAGCCAGGCGAGCATCACGGGCTCCTCCAGACCGCTGAAGGTGACCCCGGCGTAGTAGTCGTGCCCGTGATCGAGCCAGTCCCAGTGCGACGGGGTGAATGCCTCCCCGTCGAAGTCGCCCACGATGTACTGCATGCCCGAGCCGCCGCCCGGATGCCCCGGATTCACCGACAGCGCCAGCACCCACCTGTCGTCCACCGGGAAGAGGTCGGGGCACTCCCACATGCCCTCGGGCGCACCGAACGGCCCGAAGACGCTGAGCGGCTGCCAGGCGAGCAGGTCATCGGACCGGAACAGGTGCACCTGCCGGTCGAGCGCCTCCACCGCGACGAGGATCCACTCGCCGCCATGGCGGAACACCTTCGGGTCGCGGAAGTCCGCGGTACCGCGGTCGAGGACCACGCCGTGCTTCGTCCACGTGTAGCCGCCGTCCGCGCTGTGGGCGAGCGCCTGCGCCTGGCCGTGATCGGTCGCCGAGGTGTAGAGCGCGATCAGAGGCGCACGACCGTCGACGCCGAAGCCCGACGAGTTCGTCGCGTCGAACACGACGGAGCCGGAGAAGATCTGCTCGTCGTCGTCGAACCGCAACGCCACGGCGTGCTCCTGCCATGTCCGCAGGTCCCGACTGGTGGCGTGCCCCCAGCTCATGTTCCCCCATTCCGCCGACTCGGGGTTGTGCTGGAAGTACAGGTGGTACAGGCCGTCGTGGTGGATGAGACCGTTCGGGTCGTTCATCCAGTTCTCCGCGGGAGCGAAGTGGGCCTGCGGGCGACTGGTCGCATCGGTGAGGGGCGTCGTCATTGCGTGGTTCTCAGTTCGAAGTCGTGGTGGTCGTCGTGGTGCGGGTCGTCGGGATGGGGATCGTCGGGACGGGGATCGCGGCTCTCACGCGACGCCGTCCTGGCTGTACCAGTGCGTCGAGGAGACGAATCGATGCGCCGGCCGCTCCTGCGCCGGCGATCGGCCCTCCGTGATCGTGTGGATCTGCGCGCGGACGCGGGCGCGATCCTCCCGGTCGAAGGGGGTGCGTCGGAGCGGATCGGGGGCGGCCGAGACGAGCAGCCGGGTGTACGGATGCTGCGGCGCGTCCATCACCTCCGCGCTCGCGCCGCCTTCGACGAGCGCTCCGCGGAGCATGACGATCGTCGTGTCCGCGACGAAACGCGCGGAGGCGAGATCGTGCGTGATGTAGAGGATCGAGATGCCGCGCTCGTCGCGGAGGCGCTTCAGCAGCTGCAGCACCCCCATCCGCACCGACACGTCCAGCATCGAGGTGGGCTCGTCGGCGAGGATCACCTTCGGGTTCACCGCCAGCGCGCGGGCGATCGCCACCCGCTGACGCTGTCCTCCGGAGAGCTCGTGCGGGTGCCGGTCCAGCAGCGCGGGGTCGAGCTCGACCGAGCGCATCAGGGCCGCGGCCTCCTCGCGTCGCTGTGCGGCGGAGAGGTCGGAGTAGATGGCGAGCGGGCGCTCGAGGAAGTGACGGATGCGCTTCGTCGGGTTCAGGGATCCGAACGGATCCTGGAACACCATCTGCACCGTGTTCCGGTATCGCCGCGACGCGCGCCGCGGCTCGTCGCGGAGCACATCGATGCCTTCGACGATCAGGCGTCCGTCGGACGGCTGCTCGAGCCGTGCGAGGATGCGGGCGATCGTGCTCTTGCCGCTGCCGGACTCGCCCACGAGCGCCATGATCTCGCCGGCGTGCAGATCGAAGCTCGCGCCGTCGACGGCTCTGGTGCTGCGACGCGCGAACATCGATCCGCCCATGAAGTCCTTGGTCACATCGCGGAACGAGACCACGACCTCGCCCGCCGCGGCCGGATCCGACGCGGGTCCGTCCACGGCCGCGGCCGTCGACGGTGCCGGCGCGGACGGGTCGCGAGTCACCGGCGGGAAGGCGTCGATGAGCTGTCGCGTGTACTCGTGCGTCGGTCGCGCATACACCTCGGCCGAGTCCCCCACCTCCAGCAGAACGCCGTGACGCATGATGCCGAGGCGCTGACTGATCTCGACCATCAGCGAGAGGTCGTGCGTGATGAAGAGGATCGCGAACCCGAGGCGGGCCTGCAGCTCCTTGATCTCGTTGATGATCTCCTGCTGCACGACGACGTCGAGCGCCGTGGTGGGCTCGTCCATGATGAGCAGATCGGGCTCGAGGGCCAGGGCGATCGCGATCACCGCGCGCTGACGCATGCCCCCGGAGAGCTGATGAGGGTACGACGTCATCCGGTCGGGGTCGATGCCCACGAGCTCGAGCAACTGCCGCGCCCGCTCACGCGCCTCCGCTCGCCTCATCTTCCGGTGCGTGGTGAAGACGTCGACGATCTGATCCCCGACCGTCATCACGGGGTTCAGGGAGTTCATCGCGCTCTGGAAGACCATCGAGACGCGATTCCACCGGAACGCACGCAGCTCCTCCCCGGTCAGATGCTCGATCTCGACGTCGCCGCAGCGGATCGACCCGGAGACGATGCGGCCGTTGCCGCCGAGGAGCTTGAGGATGGCGTTCGCGATCGTGCTCTTGCCGCTTCCGGACTCGCCGGCCAGGCCGAACGTCTCTCCGCGGCGGATGGTGAAGGACACGTTCTCGACGGCGGTGACGGATCGTCCGTTCACCTCGTAGGCGATGGTGAGGTCGCGGACGTCGAGGATGACGTCGGCTGCGTCGGGTGCTTGCGCGCTGCTCGCGCGCGCGCTCGGTGTGGTGATCATCGCCGGCGGTCCTTTCTCTTGGTGCGTCCGGCGAGTCGAGGATTGGTGATCTCGTCGACGGCGTAGTTGATGAGGGCGAGCGCGAACGCCACCAGGGCGATGGCGACGCCCGAGGGGACGAAGGTCCACCAGGTGCCTCGGATGAGAGAGCCTTCGATGCTCGCCCAGTACAGGTTCGTGCCCCAGCTGATGGCCGAGACGTCGCCGAGGCCGAGGAACTCCAGTCCCGCCTGGGCCCCGATGCCGAAGATCACGCAGGCGAGGAAGGTGCTCATCACGATGGACGCCATGTTGGGCAGCATCTCGCGGAACATGATCGTCAGCGGGCGCTCCCCGGTCACGACCGCGGCGTCGGTGTAGTCCTTGCCGCGCAGGGAGAGGGCTTGCGACCGCACCACTCGCGCCGACCCGGCCCACCCGGTGGCCACGAGCACGATGACGATGGTCCCGGGTCCTGGCGGGAGGAACGCGGCGAGGATGATCAGGAGAGGCAGCCCGGGGATCAGCAGGAAGATGTTCGTCACGACCGACAGCACGTCGTCGACGACGCGGCCGAAGAAGGCCGACACCAGACCGACCAGCAGACCGATGAGAGTGGCCAGCGCTCCGACGGTGAACCCGATCCCGAGCGAGCTCTGGGATCCCCAGATCAGAAGCGCGAGGACGTCCTCGCCCTTGGCCGTCGTGCCGAGAAGGTGCGCGAGCGACGGCGCCTCGGAGCCGGCGACCACCGAGGCGCGGGGATTGCCCGGTGCCAGCAGCGGCGCGGCGACGGCGACGACGACGAAGATCGCCAGGATGACGAGGCCGATCACGGCACGACGGTCTCGCAGCAGACGCGCGAGCAGGTGGTCGCGGTACACCGGGCTCTTCACCGGGACGCCGGGACGCGAGGTCGTCGCCGTCGAGAGCATGCTCGATCCGGAATTCTGTACGGACATGATTACCTCACTCGCACGCGCGGGTCGAGCCGCACGTAGAAGATGTCGATCAGGAAGTTGGCGACCAGCACGGCGCCGGTCAGGGTGAGGAAGATGCCCTGCATGAGCGGGTAGTCCAGCGCCTGCACGGCCCGGAGCAGCTGATAGCCGATGCCGGGGTAGGCGAAGACGACCTCGGTGAGCAGGGCGCCGCCGACCACGAAGCCGATCGACATCCCGAAGGCGGTCACCGAGGGCAGCATGGCGTTGCGGGCCGCGTAGCGGTACATGATCCGCCGCTCGGTCAGGCCCTTCGCGCGCGCCATCGTGATGTAGTCCTCGGCGGCGG